>JASHWA010000030.1 GCA_030044325.1 Bryobacteraceae bacterium | reverse complement strand
CGCGATTGCGCTTCCAATAATCCTTGTCATACGCGGGAACGGGTCCGCGCTGCGGGTCGTTCTGGAGAATCTGGTGCCACAGAGTGTCCATCTCAGGGATTGCGGCCTCGCGCGTCACGCCCGGCTTCAAACGGCACAGCGAACGCAACCACCAATAGTGCCGGTTATTCCATTCGCGGATGCTGCGCGACACTTCGCGCAGCATCATGACGGGTGCGTAGACGTCAGGATGAATTCCGACCTCCGGCCCGATAAATCCCGCGCGCGCGACGCCCACGACGGTAAACAGCGACCCGTTCAGCGTGATCCTTTTCCCGACCGCACTCGCGTCGCCCGCGAAGCGCCGCTGCCAGAAATCGTAATCGAGCACCACAAAGGGATGCCCGTCTTCCTTGAGGTTGTCGTCCGGGCGCAGCACGCGGCCAACCGCGGGAGTCACGCCCAGGACATCGAAGAAATTTCCGGAAACCATCGTAGCGGTTACCAACTCGGGAATCGCCTGCGCGCCTTCATCGAGCACGGAAAGGGCGGGGCGCCCACCCCAGCCGTACGCCGCGACGGCCGAAAACGAGCGATTGTGGTCGCGTATGTAGAGATAGTCCGGGTAATTCAAAGCCACGCTCGGCTCATCCGGGTCACGCGCGAACGTCACGAGCTGCTGGGGGTCGCGGACCGGAAGCGACCGCAGTAGAACGGTATCGATCAGCGAAAAAATCGCGGTGTTCGCGCCGATTCCCAACGCCAGCGACAAGATCGTGATGGCTGCGAATCCTGGATTATTCAGCAGAACGCGAACCGCGTAACGCGTATCCTGGACGATCGTGTCTAGCAGCCGCATGCGGTTTTTGACGCGAACCGGCCGCCGCCGTTAGCCGTCGCGATAGCCATTCTATGCGAATGCCGTGCTTCCTCGCTCACGCTCAGGATTCCGATGCGGCGCCATCCATCGGAACCATCAAGGTGCGCCTCACGCAGCTTTGGACTTGCGGCCCGCGGTTTTCTTCGCGGGTTTCGATTCTTTCAGGCTGCGCTCGAGCGCTTCCATGATATTGACCACGGGACGCGCTTTGGGCTGCTTCACCGCGGTCACCGTTTCCCCGCGCTGCTTCTGTTCGAGCAGCCGTTCGACGTTGCGGCGATACTCGTCGCGATACTGCTCGGGTTGGAACGGCCCCTCGAGTTTCCGGATGAGCGTTTTGGCGAGATCGATCTCTTTGGCGGCCGGCTGCTTGGATTGGGGAAGCGCGGGCGCGTTGGACTTTTGCAGTTCATCGGTGAAGTACAGGGTGTGCATCACCAGCCCCGTCTCGGAGGGACGCAGGATGGCGATGTGCTCGCGGCCGTGCAGGGCGATCTTGGCGACCGCGTAGTGCCTGGTCTCGCGCATCGCTTCGAGCAGCAGAAAATACGGCTTGCCGACCGCTTCCTCCGGCGCGACGTAGTAGGAGCTCTCGAGATACAGCGGGTCCACCTCGTCTTGTGTCACGAACTGCTGAATGTCCATCGTCGAGGCGGTCGGCGGCGCGATTTTCTTGAGCTCTTCGTCGCTGACCACGACGTATTCGCCCTTGCTCACCTCGCTTCCCTTGACGATGTCGGCGCGCGAAACCGGCTTGTCCTCTTCGGCGCAATAGAAAACTTCTTTGATGCGCGAGAGGTCCTTATTGTGGAGCATGTGAAAATGAATCCCCTTGGGGCGAGCCGCGGCGAACAGGCGAACGGGAAACGAAACCAGCCCGAAACTGACGTAACCTTTCCAGACGGTAGCAGCCATACACCCATTGGACGACAATTTCACGTTTTTGTGTTCGTTAAGATGAAAACAGCTTGCCGATCGAGAGCTTCCCGCGCGTTTTTCTGCTTTCACCCGCCAACACGCGCGGCGTCCGCGCGGATATGCTCCTGCGCGAAGCAGCGGATTTCGAGCTGGCCCAGCGGCTCCGCGCCGGCCTCGCGACGATCGGCGAGGTTTACGCGTTCATCAGCGGCTTGTATTTCCGGGGCAAGCTCGCCTACGCGTCGGCGTTCGCTGCGGCGCCGCAAGGAGTTCCTCCCGCGGTAGTGATCGCGCCGGGAATCGGGCTGCTGCCGCTCGACGCGCGAATTTCGATCGGCCAACTGGGCGCGACTTCGCAGGTCGAAATTCATCATGAAAACCAGGATTATTGCCGGCCGCTGGTGCGCGACGCGGAACTCATGAAGCGAGATGCCGGCGGTGAATGCCGCTACGTTCTGCTGGGCAGCGTCGCCACGGAAAAATACACGCGCCCTCTGCTCGATATTCTTCGCGAGCGCCTGCTGTTTCCGGAAACCTTCGTCGGGCGCGGCGATATGAGCCGGGGCGGGTTGATGCTGCGCGCGGCGCGCTCGGGGGGCGAACTCAGCTACATTCCCGTCGAAAACGCCGTGCGCCACGGCGCGCGTCCTCCGAAACTCGAACGATGGCGGAAGCAGGGCGGATCGGACCCGCGCGCGACTTGAGTCGCGCTGAGCCGGGAGAACACGCTCCATCACTGTCGCGCCTCAGCTCGCTCGACGATCATGGCCGAGCGCTCGTGGTTGAGGCGCGACAGTTATGGAGCGCGTTGGCGGAACCGGAGTTTCCGCGCGGGTTACAACCCGCCGTCCGCGTCCTCGCTCGAGATGATCTTCGCGAGCTCCGCGGCGCGGCCCGAAAAAAGATTTGCGCGAGCGAAGGCGCGAGCTGCTTCGCTCATCTTGCGGCGGCGATGGTCGTCAGCGAGCAGGCGCGCGATGGCGGGGATCAGGCCAGTGGGCCGAACCAGTTCGCCGAAATCTTCACGCATGACCGCGCGCGCGCCGAGATGGTCCAGGCACACGGCGGGAACTCCTGCGGCCAGCGCTTCGACGAGCGTCAGGCCGTAGCTCTCGTGGCGCGAGGGAAAAATATACAGGTCGGCGAGCGCGAAGAACGCGCGTTTGCGCGCGCCGGTGACGTAACCGGGAAAAATCACGCGCGTGCGCCGCAATCGTGCGGCCAGCTTGCGCAATTTATTGAAGAACCGGCGACCCTGCATGAACGCGGCGTCTCCGCACACGAACAGCCACAGCGGACGGGCAGGGAAGTCGCCGCGGCGCTCCCAATCGGCCAGCGCTTCGAGCAGCACATCCTGGCCTTTTTCGGGCGAAATGCGGCTGAGCGTGAGGAGCACGTGCGCATCGTCCGGAATCTGAAATTCTTCGCGCAAGGCAGTGGCATCGGAAGCTTCGCCGTTGGTCAAAGTGTCCCGCCAGTTTCCCCATGGGAGCACGTGAGTTTTGGCGCGCGCGCCTGGATAACAGCGGTCGAGCACGTCGCGCATCCCTTCGGACGGCACGATCAGGCCGCGGGAATGGCGCACGCTCGCTTCCTGCTTCGCCCAGACGAGTTTCGTGATTTCCGGCAGAATAGCCCGCAGGCGCGGATACCAGCGAACCGTTGTTTCCGGTCTGATCCAGCCGCGCAGATAGATCGCGGAAACGTAGGCGACCACATCGACGTGATAGATGGTGAAAGTGCGAAAGCCGCGTGCGGCGAGCGCGGCGAAATCCGGGCCTTCGGAAACATCATTACTCAATACGATTGTTTCGGCCGGATGATGCCGCAGAATTTCTTCGGTCGCCGCGCGCTCGAATTCGCGGCAAAAGTTCGCGTAGTCGCGCTCGGAGAAATGGACCAGATCGCGGCCGCTGGGAATTTTCGACAGAATTGCCGGCGTGATCGCGCGGAATTCGAACGGCCGCGTGCGCGACCATTCTTCGATGAGATGATCGAAAACCGCCGCGCCGCCGCCGAGCGGCACGGATTCATTCCGGAAACCGCCGTGCGCGGCGACATAGAGGATCACGCGGGCGAATATTCGATCACCAGCGCGGTGACGTCATCGCGCAGCGCGCCGCCTTCGCTGAACTGATCGACCGCCACGCGCAGCGCGGCGTGCAGGCCCGCGGCGTTCATCTGCGAGTTATCGCGCAGCGCGATCTTCAAGCGCTCATTATCGAAAAAGTGGCCTTCGGAATTTTCGGCTTCGGTGAGGCCGTCGCTGTAGATGACCAGTTTATCGCCCGGCTCGAGCTGCACCTGCACGGTTTCAAACGGCGCGCCTTCGATCATGCCCACCGGCATTCCGGAGGTGTGCAGCTTGCGGAGCTGGCCGCCCGCGCTCACCAGGAACGGCGCGGGATGGCCGGCGTTGGCATAGCTGAGCAGGCCCGAGGAATCGAGCGTGCAATAAAAAATGGTGGCGTATTTTTCGCCCTGCGTCCGTTCGAGTAGAAACGAATTCAATCGCGTCATGATCGATTCGACGTGCCAGGGATCCGCGGAAGCCATCAGAAAGGAGCCTTGCAGCAGGCTCGCCAGCAGCGCGGAGCTGACGCCTTTGCCGGAAACATCGGCGACCACGGCGGCCCACACGCTCTCGGAAACCTGGCGGACATCGTAATAATCGCCGCCGACCTGCGTGGAAGGAATGCTCGACCCCGCCGCGCGAAACCAGCCTTGCGCCGGCAAAGCCGCGGGCAGAAGCCCCTGCTGGATGCTGCGCGCGATCTTGAGCTCGTCTTCGATGCGGATTTTTTTGCGCTCCTCTTCAAACAGCCGCGCGTTTTCGAGGATGGTGGAGGCTTCGATCGCCAGCGTTTGCAGCAGCTCGCGATTGCCGGCGGACAGATCGGCGGGCGCCTCGCGCGAATCCATATAAATGAGACCGACCGTGGCTTCCGCGGCGGTGGTCATACGGGTCTCTTCGGACGTTCCGCTGCGAATTTGAACCAGCGGCACGCATACCACGCTGCGTAGCTCCAGCGCCGCCACGCTCATTTCCGGCCTTAAACCCTGTTCGGTGGCGGGATCGAAATGCATCGAAAGGAGATCGCGGCGCGAGTTCAATGCGCGCCGGATCACCGAGCGCGGAACGCGCAGCTCGGAGGCCTCGAGCGCTTTGCCCGAATGATCCCGCGCGACCGACACGTCGAGGTCGGCGTCTTTGCGCAGCATCAGAAATCCACGCTCGCATCCGGTGACGGCGAGCGCCGCGTCCACCACGGCCGTCAGCACTTCATGCGTCGAAAGCGAATTTTGCAGCGCGCGCGCCACTTCCACCAAAGAACGTAATTTGCTCAGATTGTTTTTATCGGCTTCGGAGCGCGAATTCACCGTGATCTGGTCGAGGATGCGATGAATTTCGCCGGTTTCGATGGTGAAGGTGAGCTGGTAGGATTCGCGCACGCCGAATTCGATCAGGTCGGAATTGCGCAGCGTGCGCCGCGCGATGCGCTCTCCGTTGATCCACGTGCCGTGGCGGCTGTTCAAATCCTCGATGATGTAATTTCCGTTTTCGGCCACGATACGCGCGTGGTTGCGCGAGGCGCGATTGTCGCGCAGCACCAGGCTGTTATCGGCGTGCCGGCCGATGCTGAAGGGAACCGGCTCGAGCGGAACGCGCGAGCGCTGCCCGGAAGGATGCAGAATGAGGATGGCGGCCGGCGGAAGCGGATGCGTTTCCGCGGGCGCGCTCATTCCGGGCGCCTGCATTGGGCGACCTCCTGCGCACGCAGCGCCTGGCAATGCGGGCAGTATCCGCCGATCTCGGTGCGCGCCAGCAGAATCTGAAATCCGAAATGCGCTTCGATCTGGTGGCGCAGCTTTTTGAGCGGCTCGCCGAAAAATTCCTCCACCTTTCCGCAGCGCAGGCAGATGATGTGCGCGTGCTCCTGCTTGAGCCGCGTTTCGTAATAATGCTGATCGCCGCCGTAATGCATCAGGTCGAGCTCGTCCACCAGGCCACCCTCTTTTAAGAGCTTCAGCGTTCGATACACGGTCACGCGATTGAGGCGCGAGTCTTTTTCCTTGGCGAGCTGGTACAAGCTTTCGGCGTCGAGGTGTTTTCCGGACTGATCGATCAGGTCCAGCAGCAGCCGCCGCTGCCGCGTCAGACGGACTCCGCGCTGGCGCAGAGAATTCTCAGTGGCGGCGGAGGGCATCTCGATACCAGAATACAAGAGTGCCCGAGTTGCCGGATATCACGTTGTACCTGGAGGCGCTGGAGCAGCGCATCATGGGGCGAACGCTCGAACGCGTGCTGATCGGAGGGCCGTTCTTGCTGCGCACGGCCGATCCGCCGTTGAGCGCGGCGTTCGGAAAGCGCGTTTCGAAGCTGCGGCGCATCGGCAAGCGGATCGCGATCGGAATGGACAACGGCATCTGGCTGGTGCTGCACTTGATGATCGCGGGAAGGCTGCACTGGAGCGAGAAGCGCAAGCAACCCGACGGCCGCCGCCTGCTGGCCTCGCTCGATTTCGATGCGGGCACGCTGACGCTGACTGAAGCAGGATCGCAGAAGCGCGCGTCGCTGCACCTAATCGCGGGCGAGGCGGCATTGAGCGACCTCGATCCGGGCGGGATCGACGTGTATCGGGCTTCGCTAGCGGAGTTTGGCGCGGCGCTCCAGTCTTCGAATCACACGCTCAAACGCGCGCTCACCGATCCGCGGATTTTCAGCGGCATCGGCAATGCGTATTCCGATGAAATCCTGCACCGGGCGCAGCTTTCGCCGGTGCTGCTGACGCAAAAAATGACGGATG
This sequence comes from Bryobacteraceae bacterium, assembly GCA_030044325.1. Lineage (GTDB taxonomy): Bacteria > Acidobacteriota > Terriglobia > Bryobacterales > Bryobacteraceae > Palsa-187. The sequence goes on along the minus strand of JASHWA010000030.1, from coordinate 6,394 downwards.
AGCAGATCGCGCGATTGCGCGAGGCGACTCGCGCGGTGCTGGTCGAATGGACCGGCCGGCTGCGCGCTGAGGCCCGCGGAAAGTTTCCGGAAAACGTGACCGCGTTTCATGAGGGCATGGCTGTGCACGGCCGCTACGGCGAACCGTGCCCGCGCTGTGGAGCAAAGGTGCAGCGCATTCGCTACGCGTCGAACGAGACGAATTATTGCGCGCGCTGCCAGACCGGCGGAAAATTGCTCGCCGACCGCGCGTTGAGCCGGCTGCTGCGCGAAGATTGGCCGCGCACGCTCGAAGAATTGGAAGAGCGGCGCAAGACCTAGTTCAGCCGCGAATCAACGCGAGTGAACGCAAATCCGATTCATGTTGATTCAGGTTCATTCACGGCCGATTTCCAGCCCGTGTAATTTTCAGCGAGCGACGTCATCGCCGCGCGCGAGCTGGTGAAGTAATCGAGTTCGGCGAGCTGGCGGCGGTAATCGAACTCGGTCGCATCCGGGGCGCGATGCAGCATCGAGGTCATCCACCAGGAAAATCGCTGCACATTCCACACGCGGCGGAGACAATCCTCGGAATACCTTTCGAGAAGATCCTCGCGTCCTTCGCGATAATAGGCCGCCAGCGCCCGCGCGAGGATGCGCACGTCGGCCACCGCGAGATTCAGTCCTTTGGCTCCGGTCGGCGGGACGATATGCGCGGCATCGCCCGCAAGAAACAAGCGCGCGCAACGCATCGGCTCGGCTACCAGGCTGCGCATTCCCGTGATTCCTTTTTGCAGAATTTTTCCGCGCCGCGGCCGCCATCCGTCCGAACTTTCCAGGCGCGCGATAAGTTCATCCCAGATTCGATGGTCGGGCCAGCGCTCCAGATCCTCATCGGGCGAACACTGAAGATACAGCCGTGTGATCGACGGCGAGCGCATGCTGAACAGCGCAAATCCGCGCGCATGCAGCGCGTAGACGATCTCATCGCAACTGGGCGCGGCCTCGGCGAGAATTCCCAGCCATGCGAACGGATATTCGCGCTCGAAAGTCCGCACTGCGCCCGCCGGAATCGACGCGCGCGAAATTCCATGCGAGCCGTCGCATCCGGCGATAAAGTCGCAGGCGATTTCGTGCTGGTTTTCATCGATTCGAAGGGCGATGTGCGGCGCGGAATCGAAATTCGCGATGCGGACGTCTGCCACGTTAAAGTGCAAAGGTCCGCCGGTGGCGATGCGCGCCCCGATCAGGTCCGTCACCAGTTCGTTCTGGCCGTAAATGGTGATCGCGCGGCCGGGCGTCAGATCGTCGAAATCGATCCTGCGGCGCCGGCGGCCGAAACAAAGATGAATCCCGCTGTGGCGCATGCCCTCGCGCCGCAGGCGTTCGCCGAGGCCGGTTTCGACAAGCAGATCTACCGTGGATTGTTCGAGCACGCCCGCGCGCACGCGTCCGATCACATAATCGCGCGAGCGATTCTCGATCACGATCGAGTCGATGCCATCCCGATGCAGCAGGTGCGCCAGCACGAGACCCGCGGGTCCCGCGCCGATGATCCCGACCTGCGTGCGCATTCGCATCAGGATTATTGTATTCACGTGCCGATGCGATAAACTGCGCGCATGGACTCTTCGCCCCGCTTCGACCCCGCGCGCACGGCCGTTTTAGCGATGGATTGCCAGGCCGGCATCGTTTCGGTCTACGCCAAGCCTCCCGGCGAGTACATCGAGCGCTGTGCCGCGGTGCTGCGCGCCGCGCGAGCGGCGGGGATGACCGTGATTTTCGTCCAAGTCGGCTTCCGGCGCGGATTGCCGGAGGTGAGCACCCGCGGCAAACTCTTCGCCGCGATCAAGGCGTCGCCCGAGCATCAGAAATTCTTTGAAGGACCCTCGGGCGCGATCCATCCCGGCCTGGGGCCGGAGCCGTCCGACATCGTCGTGACCAAGCATCGCGTGAGCGCCTTCACGGGAACCGATCTGGGGATGATTCTTCGCGCCACAGAGATCGACACGCTGGTAATGTTCGGCATCGCGACCAGCGGCGTGGTGCTTTCGACCGTGCTCGACTCGGGCGATGCGGATTACAACATCACCGTGCTGTCGGATTGCTGCGCGGATAACGATCCGGAGCTGCACGATGCGCTGCTCACGCGCTTGTTCCCGCGCCGCTGCGATGTCATCCGCGCGGCGGAATTCGTCCAGGCGCTGAATCCGTCATAACGCCGCTGCGATTTTCGCCAGCAGCGCCGTCCGATCCGCGATTCTATTAATAAGGATGCTTTCGTTGGTCGCGTGCGCGCCTTCGCCCACGGCTCCGAGGCCGTCGAGCGTCGGAATTCCCAGCGCTGCCGTAAAGTTTCCGTCAGAGCCTCCGCCGGTGGACGATTCGTCAATCGCCATGCCCATTTCCGCGGAAAGTTTTCTTGCGAGACGAAAAAGTTTCCGCACGCCCGCGCTACGCTCCATCGGCGGCCGGTTCAATCCTCCGCCGACTTCGATCGTGCAGCCTTTGTCGAACGGCTTTAAAGACGCGAAGCAGCGTTCCAGATACAGGCCGTCGCGTTCGCGCGGCGCGCGCACGTCGATCACGGCGCGGCATTCGGCGGGAACCACGTTGCTGCGCGTTCCGCCCTGAATCACTCCCGGATTCACGGTAATGCCGCGATCGAGGCGCGTGAACCCGGCGATCTTTTCGATGTGCCGCGACATTTCGACAATCGCGTTGGCGCCATTTGAAAAATCGACGCCAGCGTGCGCCGCTTTTCCGCGCACCGCGATCGTATACCAGCCCACGCCCTTGCGCGCGGTTTTCAATTTTCCTCCGAGTCCCGTGCCCGGCTCCAGAACCAGAACCGCGGCGCTTTGTTTTCCCGCTTCTTCGGTCCATTCGCGCGACGATTCGCTGCCGACCTCTTCATCCGAATTCACTTGCAGCAGGATTTTGCGCGCCACCGGCACCTCCAGGTCGCGCAGCGCGCGCATCGCGAAAATGAAAAATGCCATCCCCGCTTTCATATCGAGCACGCCGGGCCCCCACAACCTTCCGCGCGCGATTTTGAACGGCATCGCGGCGAGCGTTCCCATCGGCCAGACGGTATCTGAATGCCCCAGCGCCAGAATCCGGCCGTCCTTTTTCGACGCGCCGATTTGAAATTCACAGCGCAGGTGCTTTCCGAATTTCGGCGCTCCGGGGATGGTCTTGACGCGCGCGATGTCCTTGACGCGCTCCGCCATCAGCTCCACGAAACGGTTGACGGCGGCCGGATCGTCGCTGGGCGATTCGCATTCGACGAATTCGCGGATCAACGCGATGATGTCATTTTGTTTTTCGCGCGCGTAGCCAAGAAAACGATCCATGGTTGTTATAATAACGACACCGCATGCCAGTCATGGACATCGAAGGAATCCGCGAGATTCTTCCGCATCGCTACCCGTTTCTCCTGGTGGATCGCATCGAGGAGCTGGAGCCCACGCGCATCGTCGGCATCAAGAACGTCACCGTAAATGAGCCGTTTTTTTCGGGCCATTTTCCCGAATATCCGGTGATGCCCGGGGTGCTGATTATCGAGGCGATGGCGCAGGTGGCCGGCGTTCTGGTGCTCAGCCAGATCGAAAACCGCAAGAACAAGCTGGTCCTGCTCGCGACCATCGAAGCAGCGAAATTCCGCCGGCCGGTGCGCCCCGGCGATCAGCTTCGCATCGAAATGAAGCTGGAGCGGCAGAAAGCGACGGCGGCGAAGATGTCGGGCACGGCGATGATCGACGGCGTGCTCGCGGCCGAGGCGACCATGATGTGCGCTTTGGCCGAGCGCAAATGATTCATCACAGCGCGATCGTTGATCCCGGCGCGCGCATTGCGGATTCGGCCGAGATCGGGCCGTATTGCGCGATTGGCGCGGACGTCGAGATCGGCGCGCGCACGCGCGTCATGGCGCACGTGTTCATGGAGGGTCCGCTGCAGATCGGGGAAGAGAATATTTTCTTTCCCTATTCGACCGTCGGTGTGGCCCCGCAGGATCTGAAGTATCGCGGCGAGCGCTCTGCGACGCGCATCGGCCATCGCAACCGCATTCGCGAATTCGTGACCATTCATCGCGGAACCGAAGGCGGCGGGATGCTCACCTCCATCGGCGACGACAATCTGTTGATGGCTTACGTTCACATCGCGCATGACGTGAAGATCGGCAATCACACAGTGCTCGCCAACGCGGTGACATTCGGCGGCCACGTGACGGTGGAAGATTGGGCGGTGATCGGCGCATCCAGCGGCGTGCACCAGTTCTGCCGCGTGGGCCGTCACGCGATCGTCGGCGGATACAGCGTGATCACGCAGGATGTTTTGCCGTTTTCAAACACCGTGACGGCGCGGGAAGCGAAGGTTTTCGGCGAGAATTCGATCGGGCTGAAACGCCGGGGATTTTCTGCGGAATCCATTGAGGCGCTGCACAAAGCGTTCCGGCTGTTGACGCACAGCGGGCTGAATACGGCGCAGGCGCTGGTGCGGATCGCCGCGGAAGTGCCGCCGTGCGCGGAGATCGACGAATTGATCGCGTTCATCCGCGCCGCCGGGCGGGGATTCGTAAAATAATGCGGTACGGTCTGATCGCCGGCAACGGCCGCTTTCCGGTTCTGGCTTTGGAGGCGGCGCGCCGCGCGGGGATGGAAATCGTCGCGATCGGGATCAAAGAAGAAGCGTCGCGCGAAATCGAGCCGCTCGCTTCGCGGTGTTACTGGATTTCGCTCGGCTCGCTTTCGAAACTGATCGAAATCTGCCACGAAGAAAAAATCACGCAGGTGATGATGTGCGGCCAGGTGAAGCACGCCAGGATTTTTTCGTCGATCGTGCCGGATTGGCGGCTGGTGAAGCTGCTCGCGTCTCTCGAGACCAAAAACACCGAGGGGTTGATTGGCGCCGTCGCGCGCGTATTGAAAGACGAAGGCATCGAGTTGGTCGATTCGACGCTTTTGTTGAAGGATCTGCTCGCGCCCGAAGGCGTGCTGACCAAGCGCAAGCCAACCGAGGAAGAACTGCGCGACATCGAATATGGCCGCAAGATCGCGAGCAAGCTTTCCGGTCTCGATATCGGCCAAAGCGTGGCGATCGCGGAGCGGGCGTGCGTGGCGGTCGAGGCGATGGAGGGCACCGACGCGATGCTGCGCCGCGCCGCGTCGCTGGTGGAAGGCAAGCCGCTGCGCCTGGTAAAGGGCTCGCGGAGGCGCCAGCACCTGCTGTTCGACGTGCCGGTGACCGGTCCGGGAACGATCGAAGTGATGATCGAAACAGGAACGACGGCGCTGGCGATGGACGCCGGAAGGACGCTGCTGATCGACTCCGCCGAGTTGACGGAAATCGCGAATCGGGCCAACGTCTGCATACTGGCATCCCCGCCCCAAGTGGACTAAACTTAGTCTAGTCATGCAAGTGAATATCCACGAAGCGAAGACCCATCTTTCCAGGCTCCTCGAACGGGTAGCCGCCGGTGAAGAGATCATCATCGGCAAGGCTGGTAAACCGGTTGCCGTTCTTAAGCCGTACAAGCCGCCCGACAAGAAGCTCCGGGCGCCCGGCGCGCTCAGGGGAAAGATCAAAATCAAACGGGGATTCTACAAGGCAGACAAGGAGATCGAAAAGCTGTTCTACGGTGAACTCGATTGAACCTGCTGCTGGACACGAATGTTCTGCTGTGGTGGTTCATGGGCAGCCCGCGGCTTTCGGCGAAAGCGCTGAGCTCGATTCTCGACAGCGAAGCCCTCTTTGTCAGTCCCGCATCGTTCTGGGAAATGGAGATCAAGAAGGCGGCAGGCAATCTTGTAGCGCCCGACCATCTGGCCGAGATAGCCCAAGGCCGTGGGCTGCGATCCATCCCCATAACGATCGCTCACGCGGTCTCCGCCGGACGCCTCCCGCCGATCCATCGCGACCCGTTCGACCGAATGCTGGTTGCGCAGGCGATCGCGGAATCGCTGGCGTTGGTTACCGCCGATCCCATCCTCGCGCGTTACGGCTGCCAGATCATCCGCGCGTGACCCGTTGCGCCCGCAGCGTGTTTGAACGAAACTGAAGGTGCATGATGAAGGCGGCCGTCGTCATTGAAAAAGATGAGCACGGCTATTACGCGTTCTGCCCCGAGCTCGAAGGCTGCCAGTCTCAAGGGGACACGTTCGAAGAGGCGATGGCGAATATCCGTGAGGCGATCGAACTTTACGTGGAGACCCTAACGCCCCAGGAGCGCATCGAGAGACTGAGCCGCGAGATCGTGACGACCTCGGTCGAGGTCAAGGTTGCCTAAACTCCCGCGCTTGACCGCCGCCGCACGGCGACATAAGGTGCAACAGTCACGGATGAGCTCGCGTTTCGTGCGACCGTGTTTCAATCCTCCTCCGACCCACCCCCCACCTTCAGCACCGCTAAGAACG
>JASHWA010000285.1 GCA_030044325.1 Bryobacteraceae bacterium | reverse complement strand
CGCCCCCGGCCGGAGAGATCACGTAGATCTGCTTCGATCCGTCGCGATCGGAAAGAAACGCCAGGCGCTTGGAATCCGGCGACCAGCGCGGGTCGCTCGAAGATTTTTTCGAATGCGTGAGCTGGTACTGCTCGCCCGTCGCCGTCATCGCCATCCAGATCTGCGTATCGAAGGAATTTTCGTCCCAGTTGGTTTCCGAAACCGCGTAGGCGATGAAGCGGCCGTCCGGGGAAATGCGCGGAGCCCCCGCGGTTTTGAGATTCAGCGACTGATCGATGGTCGGCGTCTGCGCATAAAGCCCGACCGCCGCGATTGCGAAAACCAGAGCTTTCATTGATTGAAACTCCTTCTGCCAACGCTGTCTTTGTGGCGCGCGCACTCGTGCGCGCCGCGTCCCCACTCTTGGGGACGCATGGCCTTGCGCCGGCCCTAAACTCTGTCCATCGCCAGAAACTCCTGGATGTTCGGATCCGTCGATTTTTCGAGATCGGCGAGCGGGCCGAAGAAAATCGACCGCCCCTCCGACAGGAACACCACCCGATCCGCCACTTTGTACATCAGATCCAGGTCGTGCGTCACCACTACGCTGGTCAAACGCAATTGATTTTTCAGACGCAGCATCAGATTGCCGATGTGATCCGACATGATCGGGTCCACCATGGTGGTCGGCTCGTCGTACAGGATGCATTCGGGCTGCGCGGCGAGCGCCCGCGCGATCGCGACCGCGCGTTTATACCCGGTCGAAAGATCGGATGGGTAATGATCCTTGTATTCGGCGAGATCCACCATCTGGAGCAGCCCGTCGACCACGTCTTCCTTGTTTTGCTCGTTATAATCGTCGCGCAACTCCAGCGAAAACAGGATATTTTCGCCCACCGTGAGCGAATCGAACAGCGCGCCCGATTGAAAAACCATGGTCACTTTTTTGCGAATCTTGCGCAGCTCGGCTTCCTCCATGTCCGTGATGTCCAGATAGCTCACGAAAACACGCCCTCGCGTGGGCTTGATAAATCCCATGATGTGGCCCAGCGTCACCGACTTACCCACGCCGCTTCGCCCGATGATCGCCAGCGTCTCGCCGGGATCGACGTGAAAGCTCACGTCGACTAAAACCGGCTGATCGAACGTCTTATATACGTTACGGAACTCGATGTAATGCGAGGTATCCGATCTCTTGGCGCTTCCATTCGCCGCGGCAAGGTCCGCCGGTGTATTGATGTTGGCGAGCGCCGGGAGCTTCTCAATATGCTGTACAAACGTCTTCAATCCCGAAACAAAATCGTGCATTTTGAGCGACTTGCGCTCAATCGCGGAGAGCGCGGCCTCGGCGCAGCGGTTATGGTAGACCGCGCACAGCGGCTCGATTTGGCCGTCGTGTCCGGCAGCGATGCAGTCGAAATCGCCGGCTTCGGCCGCCGCAAACAGCGATTCGAACAGTTCCGCCGTGACGAACGGCATGTCGCAGGCGACGATCAGGTTCCATTTGGCGGGAGTGTAATGGAGCGCGGTAAAAACCCCTCCCAGCGGCCCGTTCCCCGGCATGACGTCGCGGTAGCCGGGCAGGGAGTATTTCTTGTAGTCGCCGATCAGCTTGACCGATCCGGCGGATTTTTGGATTTCGGAGGAGATATGTTCGAGGAACGTCTGCCCGCCCTCGATCGGGAGCAGCGCTTTGTCGCGACCCATGCGGGAGCTTTGTCCACCCACCAGCAAGTACCCGGCGCGGTTCGCCCCAGCCATGAGATGATGATAACGTATGTCTTCGGCCGGCATGGTCCTATAGCCATTGGAAACAAAATCGTGTATATTTGTTTTTTAATATCGGCGTTCATGCTAGCCGCCTCCCCCATCCCGGCCGCGGAGCCTTCCTCTGCCGTTACCGGCGGGAAAACGCTGGTGGTGCGCGCCGATCCCCGGACCGGAAAGCTGGTTCGATTGGTCGCGGCGCCGAGAACGCCCAAACCTCCCCAAAAAGAGATCACGGATCTGGTGGATAAAGCCGCGCGCAAGCACGATGTCGATCCACTGCTGGTCGACTCGCTCATCCGGGTCGAAAGCGATTACGACCCGCACGCGGTTTCGCCCAAAGGCGCCCAGGGGTTGATGCAACTGATGCCCTCCACCGCGAAAATGCTGGGGGTGAGCGACAGCTTCGATCCCGGCGAGAATATCGAAGCCGGCGTGAAATATTTGAAATATCTTCAAGGCTTGTACCAGGACGACCGGCTGGCGCTGGCCGCGTACAACGCGGGTCCGGCGGCGGTGGAAAAATTCAACAACGTTCCGCCGTATCGCGAGACCCGGGATTACGTGGACAAGGTCGGCCGGCGCTACGATGAGGCGCGCAAGGCGGCGGCACAAGCCGCGCAGGCTCAACAGCCGCCTCAAAACATTCAGGCGCAACCGGAGGAGCGGCACCCGAAGCTCGAAGTATTTACCGACGGGAATGGGCGGCTTTATCTCAGAACGCAATAAAGCGCTATGCGGCGTTGTATTCAGCGCCGCCGTGTGTTTCGCCGCGGGCGCGAATTCCGCGCCGGGCAAAGTCACCGCGGTACGCTTCTGGTCGCTCGGCGAGGTGACGCGCGTGGCGATCGAAGTCAGCTCCGATTTCCACTACAAATCCGACCGTCTTGACAATCCCGACCGGCTGTTTTTCGATATTCAAGGCGCTAAGCCGGCGATGATCAACAAAGGGATGCACGTGATTCCGGTGAGTGACGCGCTGATCAAGCAGATCCGCATCGCGGAAACCCAGCCGGGCGTGACGCGCGTGGTGCTCGATCTCGAAGGGCACGCGGAATTCACCGCATCGCAGCTCGCCAATCCCGCCCGGCTGATGATCGAGGTGCGCCTCAAGGACAAACCGGCGCCGCCCGCGACCAGCAGCGTCACCGGCGCGGAAAACGTAAGCGAAACGCCGGTCCGGACGGTCGCGGCGGACCTGGTGGCCGCAGCTCCGCTGGCAGGAGCACCCGCGAAAGTCGAACCGCCCAAACCCGAGCCCAAACGCTTCGAGCCGCCCCCGGTGATTCCCGATCCGCCGCGTCCCCAGCCGAAACCCCAACTGATCGCGCAGCCGCCCGATTCGCTGGTGAATCAGCCGGTACACCCGCTGCCGCCCTATGTTCCGCCGCCGTCGTTCGCCGCCAAAGCCGAGCCGAAAACGGTCGCGGACCTGACACCCGCGAAGATCGAGCCGCCACGGCCGGTCGCGGATGCGCCCGCGCCGGCCAAGCGTAATTCCAACGGCGACCGTTCGCTCACGCGCGTGCTGGGGCTCAAGCTGGGCCGCGTGGTGATCGATCCGGGCCACGGCGGGCACGATGTCGGAACGCACGGGGCGTCGGGGATTCTCGAAAAAGACGTGGTTCTCGACGTGGCCAAGCGCCTGGGCGCGCTGCTCGAACAGCGGCTGAACGCGGAGGTGATTTACACCCGCACCGGCGACACCTATATTCCGCTCGAGCAGCGGACCCAGATCGCCAACGATGCGCGCGCCGACCTGTTTTTGTCGATTCACGCGAATTCGTCGCCGTACCGCTCGGTGGCGGGCATCGAGACGTATTATCTGAACTTCACCACGTCCAAATCCGCGCTGGATGTCGCCGCGCGCGAGAACGCGGGATCGCAGCGGACGCTGTTCGATTTGAAAGATGTTCTCCAAAAGATCGCGCTCAAGGACAAGATCGACGAATCGCGCGAATTCGCCGCCAAGATCGACACGGCGCTATACGGGCTTTCGGTGAAAAACAATCCGGGCGGAAAAAATCGCGGGGTGAAGAAAGCTCCGTTCGTGGTGCTGATCGGCGCCGAAATGCCCAGCGTGCTGGCCGAGATCGGATTCCTGACCAGCGCCAACGACGAATCGCTGCTGCGCAAACCCGACTATCGCCAGAAGGTCGCAGAAGCGCTGTACAAAGGCATCGCCGCGTACGCCGAGACGCTAAGCCATTTTTCAGCGGTCGCCAAGCGAGACTAGAGCTCTCTAGCGGGTGACCGCGAGCGTCGCGATCCCGATCTGGCCGTGTAAATTCTGGTCCGGGCTTCGCCTGTCCCCGCCGCCGAACCAGACCCGGATTCCCGTGGGCGTCACTTCGACAGCGGGGTCGCAGACGACTTCTTTGTCCCACGGCTGATCGCCTGCGATCGGCTGGAACGATTGGTCGCGCGCCCAATGCGCGCCGTCGGAGGATTTCGCCAGGCCGATGCGGCGCTGCTCGTTGACGGCGCGGCCGGTGTACAGCATCCACCATTCGCCGCCGCTCGACCAGACCGCGGGCTCGCCGAGTCCGTTTTCATCGAACGCGCCGGGCGCGCCCATTTCGAGGATGGGATTGGTTCGCAATTTGTCCCATTGCTCGCCGTCTTTCGACCGCGCGATGCCGAGCCGCTGCCGGCGCGCCCGGTCGAGGCCGGTGTAGAACAGATAAAAATACTCGCCGGCGCGTATGACGCACGGATCGGAGACGCCCCGCTCATCGAACGATCCGAACGGGCCGGGATCGAGCACCGGCTGCGGATTTTTCGTCCAATGCTCGCCATCCTTCGATTCCGCGAGCGCAATCCGCGGAGGGTCGCCGGCCTGATACCAGTAGAAAATTTCGTCACCCGAGCCCAGGGCGCTCCCGTTGGCCGCAATGGAATCGCCCTCCCAACCGGCGGGCGAAAGAACGCGGCCACGCTTTTCCCAATGCTCCCCGTCTTTCGAAATCGCAAGCGCGGTGTGCCAGGTTTTCCCGTCGTATTCGGAATAGAGATTCAAATATTCGCCGCGCCAGCGGATCACGGAGGGATTCAAAACGTCAGTCGCACCCTCGCGCGGGATTACGGGTTCCGGATCGGCCTGCCAGCGAAACGGAGGGCGCGGACCGTTCGGATCCGGCGGCGGCAGGGCGAAATCGGCGTAGCGGCCGCATCCACAAAGAAGCATGGCGACGAATAAACACGAATAGACACGTATTCTGATAAAGGATTCGTGTGGTGAATTCGTGTGCATTCGTGGCGGAATTTTAGACCGGAATTTTGATATCCAGACTGGCGCCGTGGCCGGGCCGGGATTCCACCTGCAATTCCCCGCCGAGCATGCGGACGCGGCGCTTGATGCTCGCCGGACCCAGGCGCAGCATGTCGAGCTCATCCAGGTTGAACGCGCCGCTGAATGGAAATCCGCTGCCGTTGTCTTCCGCCTTGATCTCCACCTTGTGATCCGTCATGCCCACCGAAAGAGCCATGCGCGTGGCGCCGGAGTGCTTCTGAATATTGTTGAGCGTTTCGCGGACGATTTGCAGAAGCTCGAGCGAGACTTCCGTCTCGGCCGGGTCGTGAAGGTCGCCCGAAGCGAAGGTCGAGGTGATTCCGGTCTCGCGCTGAAACTGATCGACCATCCGGCTGAGCGAGGCCGGAAGGCTGACGCCGTCGTCCGGCGGGCGCATGCTGCGGACGAAGCTGCGCAGCTCGCCCACCTGGGTTTTGCACAGATCCTGAAGCTGGCGCAGCTCTTCCACTCCGGCGGCGACGTCGCGCGCGAGCAGCTTTTTCACGATCTCCAGGCGCATCTGAAAGCTGATGAAGCTTTGCAGCGGGCCGTCGTGAAAATCGGCGGCGATGCGCTGGCGCTCGGCTTCGCGCGCCCCCTGCGCCTGGCTCCGGATGATCACGTTGTGCCGCAGCGTGTGCGAAAGCCGCCGGTCGAGATACAGCTTCTCTAAAGACAGCGAGACCGTGAGCGCCGCACAGGCCAGCGCCACCCAGATCATCGACAGATCGCCGCGCGGGGCGAACAGAAGCGTCAGAATCAGCGCCGCTGCGGAGGTCACCGAGGCGCGCACCACGTCGTGCAGCATCAGCGCCGAGGCGAGCAGGTAGGCGCACAGCAGCGCGGAAATCCATTCCGAGGAGGGCCACGCGATCCATCCCTTGCCGGCCGCCAGCATCCACAATCCGAAAAATGCCGTGTCGGCGATCAGCGCGATGCGCGCGCGCATGGTCGAATCGAAACGCACTTCAAACATCGCGCCGGCGGCGTACACCAGATATGCGGAAAGCACCGCGATCATCGATGCCGAGCGCTCGTCGGCGCGCGCCACGTACCACGCCAGGCAGCATCCCGCCAACGCGATGCGTGCGATGCGAAGAGCGAGCCGGCCGCGGTAGGGAACCATCGCCTTCAGCGCCTGTACAGGTACAGACGATGCGCCCGGCCTTCGCCGTCGTCATCGATATCCACGATCTTTTCGGCCTTCCACGCCGAAAATTCGAAATCGTGCGCGACGATGCGCGCGCCCTTTTTGAGCTGTTTTTCGAGAATCGGCGTTACCTTGTCGTTCGACATGGGAAGCAGGTATACGGTCAAAAGATCGGCGGAAGAGTAGTCCTGCTTTAGCAGGTCGCCGTGAATGATGCGCGCGGTCGCGGAAAGACCCAGCGACCGGATCTTGTCCATGCTCTGTTTATACAGCGAATCGTCGAATTCGACCCCCGTCGCGTCGGCTTTGAATTTCTGCGCGGCCATGATGACGATGCGGCCGTCGCCCGAGCCGAGGTCGAACATTTTTTCCCCCGCCTTCAAGTCGCCGAGTTTCAACATGCGTTCGACGATGGTTTCCGGCGTGGGGTAATAGGGCGCCAGCTTTTCCGGTTTGTCCTGGGCAACCAGCGTGAGCGCGAGCAACGGAATCAGCCGCATAAAATCTACGATACAACGGCTGCGGATCGCTCACGCGTTGCTGGCGGCGCGGAGCTCCCCTTTCATGCGTTCGCTCACGCCGCGCGCCAGCACTTGCAGGAACGGCGCGAGCGCCGCCCCGATTCGATCCTCTGAACACGCCAGAACGCGAATGCCATGCTTGCGCGCGAGCTCGTTGGCCGTTTTTTCCCATCCCGCGGAAACCCCGGCGATCGCGAATCGCATCTCGCGCACGCCGTCTTCAGGCGCGCCCATCCACGCCAGATCGGCTAATAATCCTTCCAGCGAACACCCCAGGAACAGCACCGGCCGCGCCGCCACAAGCTCGCGCACCAGAGCCGAGGAGGGCCGCGAGAGCGCCGACTCGAACTCCGCGCGCGAGAGCCGGACGCCTGCCGGTTCGCTCAGCAGGCCATACAGCTTCAACAGGCACCGGCCGCCGAGGCTGGATGACTCGAGCGTGCGGATGTTCTGCGCCCACGCTGCCCGCGTCTGATCGAGAAGAACGTCGTAATTGGTGGTGATCGCGGAATCGAGATTCAGCTCCGCCAGCAGCTCATGCGCACGCGAGGGCGCCGCGAAACGCGCGTAAATCGCCGTGAAATGCGAAATCAGCGCGCCGCGATGGGATGCCGCGGAAGCGAGCTCGTTCAACGCCCCTTCCGGCGTTCCGGATTGATACAGAGTGCGAAGCCTGCGCGCCTGCGCGGCGCTGGCGAATTCCAGTATCGCGCTCTCAAGCAGCGTGCGAATAAACGCGTTGCGCAACGGGAAGCCGGATTGCGCGCTGAGACCCGCGCCGGCCCACAAAATCAGGCGGCCGCTCGCGCAGGCGTTGATCAGTTCCACCGGCGGAGGCGTGAGCGTTCCGGGAACGCCGCGCTGCTGGACCTGACGTTCACGCCGCTCAAATGCCATCGAAATCGCGCGCAGCAGCAGCGGTCCCGCGGCGATGATTAGGGCGAGCAAAAGGACGCCCAATCCCCCAAACGAGAAATTCCGTCCCGTGGGCGTAAGCCGGTTTTCCGAGCCGAGCGCGAGCAGCGTCGCTCCCTCCGGTCCGCTCACCGCGGCGTGCGTTTCCCCCGCCGCGACCACCGAGCCGCGCCCGGCGTCGCCCAGCCGGTAATACTCGCCCTCCTGCGGAAGCACGTAGATTCCGTCGAAGTCGCCCGCGGCGATCACGTCGTAATTGTGCGCGGCAACCGACCGGATCGCGCCCGGACTGCTGCGCGTAATCCCGGCGACCCGCAGCCGGCCGTCGGCGAGAGTCCCGGCCACGCTCGGCGCGGGAATCACGATGCGTTCCGGAAGCTCGGGCAGCAGCGACCGCTGCACCTGGGTCCATCGCTTGTTCTGAAGCGCGAAGACGCGCAGCGAGGCGTCCTCAATCGAAGCGAAGGCCAGATAATCCCCTTCCGCCGCGGCGCGCTCGCTGGGCACGGGACCTTGCCATTTGTCCAGCAGGCTTCCCGTCGCCGCGTCCCAACGCCCCACCCAGAAATCGTCGAAAACCACGGTAATCGATGCATTGGAGGTCATAGAGGCCGCGATCGGCTGATGATCGAGCGCGATCTCGATTCCGTTGCCGCCGGCGGTCGATTGGGAGTGCAGCGTCTGGCCGGAAATCCACGCCACGCGCGAGCTGTCGGCGGCCATGGTCCACAGCGCATTCGCGGGAACGTCGAAGCGCCAGGTCCCCGCCGCGTTGGTGCCGGGCCAGCGCTCGATCACCAGGCGCGAATCCTGCTCGCGCGCGCCCACCAGGTCGTCGGCGAGATCGAACCACATCCGCGAGTAACGTTCGGACGCGCGCCGGGTGGAGGGCGCGGCGGTCAGATACGGTTTCGAATTGAAGTGCACTCCGATGAACTCGAGCAGGGCGGCCAGCAGCAGCAGGACTCCGGCGATTTTGAGCCGCGCCGGAATGCGCCGCGCATCCCGCACCCTGGAGCGATCGTATGCCGGCATTTCCTTCAGAATCGGAAGAAAAACGATTTCGCTTTATGGCCTTTCGAAAAGTACAATAGTAACTTCGGATGCGCATTGCCTTGGCGCAAATCAATCCCGTGGTGGGCGATCTCGCGGGAAACGCGGAGCTTATCGCCACAGCGTCGCGCGCGGCCGCCGGTCGCGGCGCGCATATCGCCGTCTTTCCCGAGCTTTCCATTACCGGCTACCCTCCGCGCGACCTGGTCGAAAAGCCCAGCTTTGTCGAGCGCAGCGAAGCGCAGCTCGAACGGCTGGCGCACCAGACCGCCGATCTCGACGTGAGCATCGTCTGCGGATACGTGGCGCGGTCGCATTCGACGGTGGGAAAAGGCGCGCAGAATTGCGCGGCCGTGATCGAAAACGGACACGTCATTTTCCGGCAGACCAAGATGCTGCTGCCGACCTACGACGTTTTCGACGAAGCGCGCTATTTCCGGCCGGGCGAGCGCGAATCGCTGTGCAAAATTCGCGGCCGCGACGTCGCGCTGACCATCTGCGAGGACGCCTGGAACGACCGGCAGTTCTGGAAGCGCCGCTTGTACCAGCGCGATCCCGTCGAGGAAATGTTCGATTCCGGCGGCGAGATCATGATCTGCATCAACGCGTCGCCGTATAACATGGGCAAGCGCGAGATCCGGCGCGGCATCTATCGCGCCTCGGCGCGCCGCTACCAGCGGCCCGTGGTGTACGTGAACCAGGTGGGCGGAAACGATCAACTGGTGTTCGACGGGTCGAGCTTCGCCATGAATGGCGCGGGCGAGATCGTGGCCAGCGCGCGGTCCTTTGAAAAAGACCTGGTCATTTTCGACGCCGACCAGGGAAGCGGCGAAATTCACGAAGATTTCACCGACGAATGCGAAGCTGTGTATCAGGCGCTGGTGCTCGGGACGCGCGATTACATGCGTAAGTGCGGATTCAGCCGCGTTCTGATCGGGCTTTCCGGCGGGATCGATTCGTCGCTGACCGCCGCCGTCGCGGTCGAAGCGGTGGGACGCGAAAACGTGACCGGAATCGGAATGCCCGGGCCGTATTCGTCGGAGGGTAGCGTTACCGATGCGCGCGAGATGGCCCGGCGGCTGGGAATCCGGTTCGAAATCGTTTCCATCGGCGGAGTGTACGAAAAATTTGTTCAGGAGCTGGCGCCGCTGTTCGCCGGACGCGCGCCGGATGTGACCGAGGAGAATCTGCAATCGCGCCTGCGCGGCGTCACGCTCATGGCGCTGTCGAACAAGACCGGCGCGCTGGTGCTGACGACGGGGAACAAGAGCGAGATCGCAGTGGGATATTGCACCCTGTATGGCGATATGTGCGGCGGGCTGGCCGTGATCAGCGACGTTCCCAAGACGATGGTATATTCGCTGTCGCGAATCGCCAACCGGCGGCACAACGGCGCGATTCCGGAAAGCGTTTTCACCAAGCCGCCGTCGGCCGAGCTGCGCCCCGATCAGAAAGACACGGACTCGCTGCCTCCCTACGACGTGCTCGACCCGATTTTAGAGGCCTACATCGAGCAGTACCGCACCCCGCGCGACATCGCTCAAAGCATGCAGCTTCCGCTCGAGCTGGTGGAATCGATCGCCTGCAAAATCGATCGCAACGAATATAAGCGCCAGCAGATGGCGCCGGGATTGAAGGTGACCACCAAGGCGTTCGGCATCGGCCGCCGCTTCCCGATCGCGCAGAGATATTCGGAATAGGTGTGGCCGTGCGGAGGAGGGTTTCACTGTCGAGTTTTTTGAACCCACAGGTTTAGGATGGTTCCATGAAAAAGTATTCCGTTCTCCTACTTATCGCGATTTGCGCGGGCGTGCTTTCCTCTCAGCCTGACTGGCGCGACCACGTGGGCCGGCAGCCCGATGGAAGCTTCATGGTTTCGAGCGGCTGGAAAATCAAGCCGGCGGGTAAACAGGTGCCCCTCGATACGCTGCCGATGTCGATGGCGCTGTCAAAGGATGCAAAATACCTGCTGGTGCTGAACGGAGGATACCGGCCGCCGTCGATTATCGTGCTCGCGGCGTCGGACATGCACGAGGTTTCTCGCGTTCCCGTCGCCGATGCGTGGCTGGGCCTGGCGGTCGCGCCGGATGGAAAGATCTACGCCGGTGGAGGATCGCGCGCGACCGTTTTCGAGTTCACGATCTCCGCGGATGGGCGCATTCAGCCGGCGCGCGAGCTGGTGATCGTCCCGCAGGACAAGCGCCAGTGGGAGGATTTCATCGGCGATGTCGCGGTCTCCTCCGACGGCCGGACCATCTACGCCGCCGACATGTATCGTGACGCCATCGTGACCGTCGATCGGGAATCCGGCCGCCCGCTGAGCATGATCAAAACCGGAAGGCGTCCCTACCGCATCCTGTTCCACCCCGACGGAAAATCGTTTTTTGTTTCAAGCTGGAGCGACGGCACGGTCTACCTGCACGACGCGGCCAGCGGCGAGCAGGTCAATCGCATCCGCCTGGGGCCGCACACCACCGACATGGTCCTGAGCAATCGCAAGCCGGAGGGCGAGGACGACGCACCGCCGTATCGCTTGTTCGTGGCCGCGGCGAACACCAATAGCGTTTTTGTAGTGAATATCAGCGGGTCGAACGAAATGAAGCTGGCCGAAACGCTGAACGTCGCCATGACGGCGATGCATCCGCTGGGAATGACGCCCAGCGCGGTCGCGCTGAGCCCGGATCAGAAGACCCTGTACGTGGCCTGCTCGGATGCGAACGCGGTCGCGGTCGCCGATGTTTCCGAGACGCGCAGCCGCGTGACCGGATTCATTCCCGCCGGTTGGTATCCGACGGCGGTCCATGTCCTCGCCGATGGCCGCATTCTGGTGCTCAACGGGCGCGGATTGCAAAGTTACCCGAACCCGGATTACGCCGGTCCGCGGGAGGTCGCCGAGGCGCATCGCGGCGATGCGCGCCGCTATTACGTCGGCGTGATGCAGACCGGGACGCTTTCCGTGATCGATCCGGTCAATGAGGATACGCTCGACCAGTACACCAAAACCGCGCGATCCCAGCAGCATTATAGCGACGACGATCTCGACATCAACAATCTCCCCGACAGCGTGGTGGTTTCACGCCCCGAAAAACATTCGCCCATCGAGCACGTCATCTACATCGTCAAGGAAAACCGCACATACGATCAGGTGTTTGGAAAAATCGGGAAGGGAAACAGCGATCCCTCGCTGTGCCTGTTCGACGAATCCGCGGCGCCCAATCATTACAAGCTCGCCCGCCAGTTCGTCCTGTTCGATAATTTTTACGTCAACAGCGACGTGAGCGCGGACGGGCACAGTTGGGCGACAGCCTCGATTGCGCCGGACTACGTGCAGAAATTGTGGCCCAACGAGTACGCCAATCGCAGGAAACACTACGATTTCGAAGGCGAGGAGCCGGCCAATTCGCCGCCCACGGGCTACATTTGGAATAACGCGCTCGCCGCAGGCCTGACGGTGCGGAATTACGGATATTGGGCCGTGAACAAGAAGCAGGTGGGGCCGGACGGAATTCAAATCGAAAAGGTGAACGATCCGGCGCTGATCCCGATCACCAATATGCGCTATCGCAACTTCGATCTCGATTATCCGGACCAGGAGCGCGCGAAAACTTTTCTGGAAGATTTGAAGCAGTTCGAGCAGCAGGGCAGGATGCCCAACCTGATGATCCTGCGCCTGGGCAACGATCACACCAACGGAACCACGCCGAATAAGCTCGCTCCGCTGTCGCTGTTCGCCGATAACGATTACGCGCTGGGGATGATCGTGGACGCCGTCTCGCACAGCCAATTCTGGCCCTCAACAGCCATTTTCGTGATCGAGGACGATGCGCAGAACGGGCCGGATCACGTGGATTCGCACCGGTCGCCGATGCTCGCCATTTCGCCGTACACCGAGCGCGGGATCGTGGACAGCACCATGTACAACCAGTCGTCCATCCTGCGCACCCTGGAGCTGATTCTGGGCATGCGTCCTCTCACCCATTACGATGCGGGCGCGACGCCGCTGATCAACGCATTTGCGTCCAAGCCCAACAACGCTCCCTACAATGTCGAAAGCCCGCGGATCTCGCTGACCGAAAAGAATCCGGCGCGTTCGTCCACCGCCGCGCGCTCCGCCGCCATGGATTTTGATGAGGCCGACGAGATCGACGATGATGAATTGAATGATATTTTGTGGATCGCGATCAAGGGGACGGAGCCTCCCGTTCCCGTTCGCAGCTATTTTTCGGCCAGGCACTGATCGCCGCGAAAGCTGTTTCTTTCATACCGCTTCCTTCGGTCGCGGCTCGCATCCGCGTGATTCCGGCGAGCGCCGGCCCCGAGCCGCGACCATAGGGAGCGGTTCAGCGTTATGACCACCCTTTGCTTCCTGTGGCACATGCACCAGCCGTTCTACAAGGATCTGTGGACCGGCGAATATAAGCTGCCCTGGACGCGCCTCCACGCCCTCAAAGACTACGCCGGAATGGTGCGGATTCTCGAAGAATTCCCCTCCGTTCACCAGACCTTCAATTTGGTCCCGTCGATGATCGCGCAGATCGAGGATTACGCGCATGGCAGCGCGTCGGACCCGTTCTTGGAAGTCGCCGTGACGCCGGTCGAGGATTTGAGCGAAGCGCAGCGGAACTTTATGCTGAAGTATCTTTTTCAGGCCAACGTTCCGCATATGATCCAGCGCTTTCCGCGCTACGCGGAGCTGTACCAGTCGCGCGGGCGCTCCGTTCAGGAGTTGCGCGACCTCCAGGTGTTGAGCCAGCTTGTCTGGTTCGACGAGGATCAGCGCGCGCGCGATCCGGACTTGATGGAGCTGGTGCGCAAAGGTCGCGATTATTCCCGCGCGGACCAGGCCCTGATGGCGCGCAAACAGGAGGAAGCGCTCGCGCGCGTGCTGCCCACCTACCGCGAGTTCGCCGCGCGCGGGCAGATCGAAATTTCCACCACCCCGTTTTATCATCCGATTCTCCCGCTGATCGCGGATTCCGATATCGCCGCCGTCTCGCATCCGGGCGTCACGCTGCCGCCGCGATTCCAGTATCCCCAGGACGCCCGCGAGCAGCTTTGCCGCGCGCGATCGTTTTTGAAGGACGAGCTGGGCGTGATGCCGGTCGGCCTGTGGCCCTCCGAAGGTTCGGTTTCCGACGAAGCGCTCGGCCTCGCGGCCGATTGCGGTTTCGACTGGGCCGCGAGCGATAACGGAGTGCTCGCGCGCACCCTCAATCAGAACGCCGGTCCCGATCTCACCTACCAGGCGTACCTTTGGCATCAGCACGGCCGCGAAATCCGTCTGCTGTTTCGCGATCACTGGCTGAGCGATCTGATCGGCTTCACCTATCAGCACATGCCGGCTCACGATGCGGCCGAGCACTTTCTCACCCAGATTCGCAACAACGCCCGCGGGCGCGACGCGCTGGTTCCCATCATCCTCGACGGCGAAAACGCCTGGGAGTGGTATGACCAGAACGGCCGTCCCTTCCTGCGGGAGCTGTACCGCCGCATCTTCGAGTCGCCCGATCTTCAGGCCGTCACGGTTTCCGAAGGCTTGAAAAAATTCGAGCCGCGGTCGCTCGGCCAAATTTTCCCCGGCTCGTGGATCAACGCGAATTTCGATATCTGGATCGGCGCGGAGGAAGACAATCTCGCCTGGACCTATTTGCTCGACGCCCGCAAGGCGTTCGACGAGGCCGGCGACGTTCCGGAAAACATGCGCCGCCTGGCCAAGGAAGAACTGCTGATCGCCGAAGGCAGCGACTGGAACTGGTGGTATGGGCCGGAGCATGCCTCTGAAAACCGGCCCGATTTCGACCAGCTTTATCGCGATCACCTGTCGAACGTGTATCGCGCGCTCGGCCGCAAACCTCCCCAGGAGCTTTCCTATTCGATCCTCACATCCCAGCCGGGCGAATATCGCGAGCCGCCCTCGAATCCGATTCACGCTACCGTCGATGGCGAGGTGACTTCGTATTTCGAATGGCTCGGCGCGGGCCGCTATCGCCCGGACCCCCGCTCCGGCGCGATGCACGGAGGCGATTCGCCCGTCCGGGAAATCTGGTATGGCGCCAATTCGGAAAATTTGTACGTCCGGCTGGACGCCGAGCACGGCCCGCAGTACGGGATCGAGTTCGAGCACGGTCCCGCCCAAGCCACCGTCGCCACGGGGCATATCGTGGAGATGAGCGCTCCGCTCACGGGAAAAAAATTCCGTGTCACCGTCGCGCGGGATGGATTGCCGCCGGTTTCCGTGCCGTCCGAAAGCTGGATCGAATTATAAGAACTCAGGCGCGCCGGCCGTAACGCCCGGCGTATTGGGCAGCGACTCTGCCAGAATCGCGTTCACCAGCCGGCCCAGTTCCGACTCTCCGATCAGCACGCGGACCACTTCAATACCCACTTCGCTCCCTCTATCGTCCTCACGGCTGTGATGCACTTCGCCGAACAGAACACTATCGCCCACTTGCAGCTTGACCACCGAGCCCGGCGAAAGATGGAGCGGCACTTGCGCGCGAACGCCGGATTGCGATACATCCATGATCCGCGCCGGGGCGCTCACGTTCGTAGCCAGTTCTGTCAGTTGCCCGTCCAGACTCGCGGGCCACCGCCGATGGAGCCGTCGTTCCACAACTTTGGAATCGGCAGATACTCGAAAATCTTCAGCCCGCGTTGGGCGGGGGCGGCGATTCAACGTCAGAACCGGCCCGCGGCATAACAAATCGTAGAGCCGCGCCAGCAATGGCGCGGGTTTCTGCCGTTTCGCAAAGCCCTGCCCGTGAGGGCCGGCGTGAAAAACCTCGGCAACCCGCGGCCTCACGGCTGGCGGCCCAATGGGTGCGGCCGCCTCGCGCCAGCGAGCGGGCCCGCCCCGCAGTTTTCACCCAAACTAACGGCTTCAACGGACTCTAAACATCCGCGATGTTGAACACCTTTTCCAGGGTTGGAATCGGGTCCTTTCCTGGCGACGGGTCGTATTCATGAGCGACGAAACCACGGTATCCCAGCTCCGCGGCCGTCTTCAGAATAAAGCCGTAGTTCAACTCCTGCGTCTCGTCGATTTCGTGCCGGCCCGGCACCCCGGCGGTATGAAGGTGACCGATCAGCGGCAGATACGCGCGAAGATTCGCCGTCACG
>JASHWA010000284.1 GCA_030044325.1 Bryobacteraceae bacterium | reverse complement strand
GCATGCCTACATGCACCGTACCTACTATCACGACGGACGCGCCTACGATCGCTTCTATCGCGGGTATAGCTATCACGGCGTGTATGTCGAGGGCTACGCGCCGGCGGTGTACTTCGCGCCGGCGTTTTACGGATGGGTTTACAATCCGTGGGCCGCTCCCATCGCGTTCAGTTGGGGCTTCGCGGCCGCTCCATGGTACGGAGTTTACGGCGTCTATTTCACTCCGTATCCCGTTTATGCGAGCGCTTCGCTGTGGCTGACCGATTACATCCTTTCGCAGCAGCTCGCGGCGGCGTATGCGGCACAGCAGGCTGCGGTCGCGCAGGGTGGGGCTCCGGCCGACCAGGGTGCCGCACCCGCTGCGGATGCCGTCGCGCTCACCCCGGACGTGAAGAACGCCATCGCGGCCGAGGTCCAGAAGCAGATCGCGCTTGAAAATCAGGAGGCGCAGCAGACCACGCAGGGCCAGGACGTCGACCCGTCGATGAGCGGGATCGGACGCGAATTGAGCGACGGGCAGCAGCACGTTTTCGTCGCCGGACGCGATCTCGACTTGACCGATGCGAACGGCGCCGAGTGCGCCATCAGCGAGGGAGATGCGCTGCAACTCAGCGGTCCGCCCGCGGCCGACGCAACCGCGGCGAACCTGGTGGTGCTGGCGAGCAAGGGTGGGCAGGAGTGCCGCAAAGGCGCGACCGTCGCTGTAAGTTTCGACGATTTGCAGGACATGCAGAACAGCATGCGCGAAACCATCGGCCAGGGGATGGCCGACTTGCAGGCCAAGCAGGGGAAGGGTGGTCTGCCGGCCGCGCCGGCGTCCGCCCAGGCGCCTCCGGCCAAGGCCGATTTCGCGCAGCAGGCGCCGCCGCCGGATGCGGATGCCGCCAACCAGGTGAATCAGCAGCTCGCGCAGGCCGATCAGGAGGAGAAGGCCGCGCTCGCTGAAGCCCCTGCGGCGGGAGGACCGTCGGATTCAGCCGCTCCGGCGGCGGCTCCGGCTGAAACCAAGACGATTTCGCTCGGCCAGACGATCGAAGAGGTGACCGCGATCCTCGGACCGCCCAAGAGCATCGTCGAGCTGGGACCCAAGAAGATCTACGTCTACCCCGACATGAAGATCACCTTCAACAGCGGGAAGGTGACGGACGTACAATAGACCCGGACAGCCGGCAGAAACCGGCCGGCTTTCCCACAGGGATCAAAATGAAACGGCCGGGACGCTTTCGAGCATCCCGGCCGCTTTTTCCTGCTGCGCACCCGATGGTTGGTTCAGGCGACTTGCTGCGCTCGCGAACGGGCCAGTATGGCATTCATCTGGTCCTTCAACCGCAGCTTCTGTTTCTTCAGCCGCACTTCTTCAAGCTGTTCCGCCTCGGAAAGATGGCCCTTGGCTTCGAGCTCTTCCAGTTTCTGGTGCAACTGGCCGTGTTGCGCGGCCAGCGATCGAAATTCCTCGCTGGTCGCCATCAGATGCGCTTTAATTTCTTCTTGGTGATTCTCCATCAACGGGTCTCCTTAGTAGGTGAAACTCCGCCGAGTCGGTTGTTGGTGTTGAAAATGGCTCGGTGGGTAATCTGAGTGCACTCATTCGTCTCAACGCAGCCGGTCACCGACGGCCGACTACCGCACCATGACGATATCATGAAAAAATCCTCATGACAATAGCCGTTTCCGTAGGATCGGAATAATAGCTTTCCCTGCGCCCCACGGCAACAAAACCTACTGATTCATAAAGCTTTATCGCTGCCGCGTTGGACTCGCGAGCTTCCAGAAAACAAGCCCCCCGCGACGTTGCAAGTTCATTCAAGACGAGCATTCGGGCGATTCCCCGGCGGCGGTAAGCCGGATCGACCGCGATATATAGGATTTCACGCTCACCCGGACCGGTCTCGCGGGAGGCGAGAAACCCGGCGACGCGGCCGTTCTCTTCCGCGACGCGGCAATCGAAGTGGAGAAAATCCCCGGCGCGCCACGAGGACTTTCCCTGAATCCGGCCGATCGCAACGACGTCGGCCTGTTCGGCGGGGCGGATGGTCATGAACCCTACAATGACGGCTCACCGGCGGGACGCCGAGAGCTTGGGTGCGCCGGAAACGGCCGCATCGGAAACGTGATCGTGAATCGGCTGCCGTTCATTGTTGTCCTCGGGACTGAGCAGCCGCGGCGTGGCCGTCAGCGCCTGGGAAGCCTCATCCGCCTTGAAACGCAGAAACAGGTGTTCCTCGCGCTCGGCGTCGTCCATCTGTCCCATGCCGCGATAACACAGCATCAGGTTGTAGTGCGCTTGCACGTCTTCCGGGTCGACTGCGAGGGCGTTGCTAAACGCTTCGGCAGCCTGCGAATAGCGGCGCTCTAAGAACAAAATCCGGCCGATCTGATCCTGGGCGACCCGATCGCGCGGATATTGCCCGGCCGTCGCCTGCAAGCTGCGCAAGGCGCCGTCGTAATCTCCGGCGGATTTCTGAATCATCGCCAGGAAAAATTCGGCGCGAGCGAGTCCCGGCCGCAGCGCCAGCGCTTTTTCGACAAACGGACG
>JASHWA010000283.1 GCA_030044325.1 Bryobacteraceae bacterium | reverse complement strand
GCGCGAGCTCGCGAATGGTTTTCGCGCGCTGCGTAGTCAGCCCGATGCTGTCAAGATCCGCTTCGGCGAGCGTCTCCGCGGGCGGAAACAGCCGTCCGCCCTCGCACGCCTTCCCGAATTTCTCCGCTACCCGGCCCGCGAGCGTGGAGGCGCCCTTCACGCTGATCTGCTGGCCCAGAATCGCGCGAATCGACAGCTCGAACGGGTCCCAGCAGCCCGGCACGCGCACGCCCGGCCGCTCCCGAATCAGCGATTTCAACCGCGGATCGCGTTTGAGCGTACCGTCGATTTCCGCCGGATCGGCGCCGAGATCGAAAATCCTGCGCACGCGTTCGACGATGCGGAACAGCGGCCCGGGATCGGCGTAGCGGATGTGCACTTCGAGATTGTTCTTTCCGTCCACCGGCCGCACCGCGATCGACCCCGCGCGGCCATCCATCGAAATCGTGCGCCGGTATTCGCCTCGCGTGACGAATTCCACCCCCGGAATCGCGCGCGCGGCAAGAAAATCGATCAGCGAGTCCCAATCGTACGGCGGCCGATAGCCCAGCCGGAACGTGTACACCCCGGCTTCGGAACTTCTCGCCTGGCCGTTGCGCAAATCGCGCGGCGAGCGGCCGTAAAGATTCTGAAACGTCGCGTTGAAGCGCCGCACGCTCCCGAATCCCGCGGCCATGGCCACCCGCGTCATCGGCAGATTGGTTTCATCGATCAGTTTTTTCGCGAAGTGCACGCGCCGCGTCTGCGCGACCGCCACCGGGGTCGCGCCCAGATAGCGCAGGAACAATCGCCGCAGATGCCTCGCTCCGATGCCCAGCCGCTCGGCAAGATCGTCCACTCCGCTGTCGTCGAGCGCGCTTTCGCCGATCAGCTTCAACCCCCGCGAAACGGTGGACGACGCTCCCAGCCACGCCGGTGTTCCCGGCGACGCTTCCGGGCGGCAGCGCAGGCATGGCCGGAATCCGGCTTCCGCCGCGGCCGCCGCGGATGGGTAGTAGCGCACGTTTTTCGATTTCGGGGACACCGCCGGACAGATCGGCCGGCAGTAAACGCCGGTGGTGACGACGCCGATGAAGAATCGCCCGTCGAAGCGCGCATCGCGCGAAAGGCGCGCCCGTTCGTACGCTTTGAAATCCATCTGAACAGCATTATGCCGCACGCCGCGGATCCCGTCTGGCCGTTTTCGGACCTGTTCATTGGCGGCGGATTCGTCACCCGCCGATCGAGTACATCGGCCGCGGCGGCGGAACGAAGCGCGTCGAGTTGATCTCGTGCCCGATCCACTTCGACTGCACGCTCCCCCGGATCGCTTCACGGATCTCCTCATCCGCCGCTTCACCGCATGCCCCGCGCAGCAGCGCTCGAATATCGGTCTCCTCGATCGCGAACAGGCAGTAGCGCAGCTTCCCGTCCGACGTCAGCCGGATGCGATTGCAGTTCAGGCAGAACGGCCGGCTCACCGATGCAATAAAACCCACCCGGCCGATTCCATCGGTGAACTTGTATTCGGTCGCCGGCGCGCGCGGGTCGCGGTCGGGGATCTCTTCGAGCGGTCCGATCCCGCCCTCGAGCATCGCGATCATCTGATCCTGCACCAGCACGCGATCGCGATCCCACAGCCCCTGCGAATCGAGCGGCATGAATTCGATATAGCGCACTTCGATATCGCGCTCCCGCCCGTAGCGCGCCAGCGGAACGATATCCGGCTCGAGCAGGTTTTTCACGGCCACGGCGTTGATCTTGATCGGGCCGAATCCGATCCGCCGCGCGATCTCGATCGATTCGAGCACCTTCTCCAAATCATCCCGTCGCGTGATTTGTTTAAAACGTTCGCGGTCGAGCGTGTCGAGATGCACGTTCAGCCGGCGCAGCCCCGCATCGTACAACTCCTGCGCCATCGCGCCGAGCAGAACTCCGTTGGTGGTCAGCGCGAGATCCTCCACGCCTTCGATCGCCGCGAGTTTCCGCACCAGTTCGGCAATGTCCTTGCGCACCAGCGGCTCGCCCCCGGTGATGCGCAGCTTTCGAACGCCCAGCGTGACCGCGATGCGCACGAAGCGCTCGATCTCTTCGAAGCTCAGAATCTGGTCGCGCGGCTGGAACTTGACGCCCGCTTCCGGCATGCAGTAAAAACACCGGATATTGCAGCGGTCCGTCACGCTGATGCGGAGATTGTCGTGCGACCGCCCGAAGCTGTCGACCAGCGTCATCGGATCGCCAGCATTCTCTCGATCGGGCGGCGCGCCCGCTCCATCAGGTCCGGCGCAAGCTCCACGCGCGGACGCAAATGGAGCAGCGCGTCACGCAGTTTTTCGAGCGTGTTGCGCTTCATGTGCGGGCACTCGCTGCAATTGCACTGCTCGTTGGCGATGAAATGGAATTTCTTGCGCGGCGACATCTTTTCGAGTGAATAGCGCACGCCGCTTTCCGTCATGACGATGAATTCCCCGCCGTCCTGCGTCGCGCACCAGTCGACAATCGCCGAAGTCGAGCCGATAAAATCCGCCATCCGTAAAACGTCCTTGGGACATTCCGGATGCGCCGCGACCAGCGCGGAAGGATGCTCGGATCGCGCGGCGGAAAGCTTGCGCGCGGCAAACGTCGCGTGAACGATGCAGGCGCCCTGCCAGATTTTCATGTTCGCCCGGCCGCTCTGCTCGCGAACGTAGTTGCCCAGGTTGATATCCGGCAGAAACAGCACCGGTTTGTCCGCCGGAATCGAATTGACGACCTTCACCGCGTTGCGCGAAGTGCACAGAATATCGCTCTCGGCCTTCACTTCCACCGAAGTATTGATGTAGGAAACGACCGTGTAATCCGGATTCGCCGCGCGCCAGGCGCGAAGCTGATCCACCGGGCAGCTATCCACGAGACTGCATCCGGCTTGGCGATCGGGAACGATCACCACGCGATCCGGATTCAGCACCTTGGCCGTTTCCGCCATGAACCACACGCCGCAGAACGCGATCAACTCGCCCGAGAATTCGCGCGCCTGCCGCGCCAGTTCCAGGCTGTCGCCCACCGCGTCGGCCAGCTCCTGGATCTCGCGATCCTGGTAATGATGCGCCAGAATCACCGCGCGCCGCGACTTCTTAAGCTCCGCGATTTCGTCGGTAATCGATTGAAGGGCAACCACAGTCGATCTTATTCTAACCGGTAAAATGCCGGCACGCTATACTCAAGGAAAGCCGCGCTGCGCGCCCCATGCCAACCGTACTCGACATCCCTCCCGCGCGCCGCGGCCTGCTTAACTTCGTTCTTTTCAACACTCCCGTTCAGGTGCAGCCGTGGTTCTGGCTGACCACGCTCATTCTCGGTTACAGCCAGGATTTCCGCGCGACGCTCATCTGGATCGCGGTGGTGTTCGTCTCGATCCTGATCCACGAATTCGGCCACGTGTTGACTTATAGGATGTACGGCGTGCCCGGCGCGGTTCTGCTTTATTCCTGGGGCGGTTTGACCATTCCGCGGCGCGAGGTGCGCGGAACGCTGGGCCGGATTGTGGTTTCGCTCGGCGGTCCGCTCGCCGGATTCTGTTTTGCCGCGCTCACAATCCTGGCCGTCAGGAATTGGGGAATCCTGATTACGCCGCGGTTTCGCGGCCCGCTCCCGAGTTTTCGCCTCACCAGCGGGTTTTTCGAGTCGCCGTACTGGATGTTGGTTCTCGACGATCTTCTGTTCGTGAATATTTTCTGGGGACTGGTCAATCTTCTGCCCGTCGCGCCGCTCGACGGCAGCCACGTTACGCGCGCGATCTTCGAGCGCGTAAGCCCCCGCGGCTGGCGCAAACCGTGGCTCCTGCTGTCCGCCTTCGTCGCCCTGGCGATCGCTGGACTGGGGTTCTATTCGCGCAATCTATACCTGGGCATCATGTTCCTGCTGCTCGGCGTCAGCAGTTTTCAGATGCTCGACCGCGGCTAATAAGCTGTCCGGACGGCGGGCTTGAGCTTGCTGCCCGGCGGCGCTACAGCGCCGCGCGGATGGAAATGCGCCGTCCGCTCTTGTTCACGCGGTCAGCTTCCCGGCGTCATGATATGCGCCGTCGACGTTCCCGCGTTCATGATCCATACGCCGCCCTGCTTGGGATTATCCGGCAAGCCGGTCGATTGCGTGGTCGCGCCCGGAACCGCGATGGTGATGTGCATCCGCGCGTGCTCCTGGTCCGGACCGTTCAGGTCGTACCACACCGACCCATATTCCGGCTTCAC
>JASHWA010000282.1 GCA_030044325.1 Bryobacteraceae bacterium | reverse complement strand
GTTCTATTTCCGGACGACGGACGTGACGGGAGTGGCGGAGCTGCCGGAGGGGATGGAGATGGTGATGCCGGGCGACAACGTGAGCCTGACGGTGGAGCTGATCACGCCGATCGCGATGGATAAAGGCTTGCGATTCGCGATTCGCGAAGGCGGACGAACGGTCGGGGCGGGGACGGTGACCGAGATTATTGAATAGGAAGTGGAGTGGGAAGTAGGGAGTCGACGAGTTCCCGCTCCCCAGTACCCACTACCCGAAATTATGAGCAGCTTACGAGAACGCATTCGCATTCGCCTCAAGGCGTACGATCACCGGATTCTGGACCAATCGACCACCGAAATCGTCGATACCGCCAAGCGGACCGGCGCGACGGTGGCCGGGCCGATTCCGCTGCCGACGGTCAAGAACCTGTACACGGTGCTGCGCTCGCCGCACGTGGACAAAAAGAGCCGCGAGCAGTTTCAGATCCGGACGCATAAGCGGCTGCTCGACATTCTGGAGCCGACCCAGGACACGGTGGACGCGCTGATGAAGCTGGATCTGCCGGCGGGCGTGGACGTGGAGATCAAGGCGTTCGGCAAGGGTAAATAAAGTGGCCGGTGGCCAGCCGTCAGTGGCCAGAGGTCCTTGGAGTATTCGATGAGCCCAGGAATCTTAGGAAAAAAGATCGGGATGACGCAGGTTTTCCGGCCGGACGGCCAGGTTGTACCGGTGACGGTGCTCAAGGCCGGGCCGTGCGTGGTGGTTCAGCGCAAGACGCCGGCGACGGATGGTTACGATGCCGTACAGCTTGGTTTTATGGAGTACGCCAAGAAATCCGGAGTCACCAAGCCGGCCGCGGGGCATCTCAAAAAATCCGGCGCCGAAGGCGTGAAGTTCCTGCGCGAGTTTCGCCTGGATGAATCCACCAACGGCGATTTGAAGGCCGGCGACCGCGTGCTGGTGGACGAGTTCAAGCCCAAAGAAAAAGTGGACGTGATCGGGGTGAGCAAGGGGCGCGGTTTTGCGAGCCTGGTGAAGCGCCATCATTTCCGCGGCGGGCCGGAGTCGCACGGCTCGATGTTCCACCGCGCGCCGGGGTCGATCGGCGCGTCGAGCTTTCCTTCGCGCGTGTTTCCCGGAATGCGCATGGCGGGGCGCATGGGGACGGCGAGGGTGACGGTCCGGAACCTGGAAATCGTCGAGGTGGACACAGAGGAGAACGTACTGCTGGTGAAGGGCGCGGTTCCGGGCCCGGCCGGCGGATACGTCGTGGTCAGGAGGGCGAAGCAGTAGCCATGCCCAGCGTAGATGTGATCGATTTGAGCAATACCAAGGTCGGGACGCTCGATCTGAATGACGCCGTGTTCGGGGCGCCGGTGAACCAGGCGCTGCTGTACGAGGCCGTTCGGCATCAGCAGGCCGCCGCCAGGCGCGGCACGGCGAAGACGAAGACCCGGCACGAGGTGGCAGGTTCGGGTAAGAAGCTGTGGAAGCAAAAAGGCACGGGCCGGGCGCGCACGGGATCGATTCGCAGCCCGCTGTGGCGCCACGGCGGAACCGTGCACGGGCCGCAGCCGCGCAGCTACGCCTATCATCTTCCGCGCAAAATGCAGCTGGGAGCCTTGCGCAGCGCGCTTTCGGCGAAACTGCGCGACGGCGAGTTGCGGGTGGTCAACGAATTTTCGATTTCCGAGCCGAAGACCAAGCTGATGCGCGACGCCCTGAACACGATTGAAGCCGCGCGGACGGTTTTGATCGTGGAGAGCGCCGAGAATCGGAATTTGGAGCTTTCGAGCCGGAATCTGGAAGGCGTAAAGCTGGTTTCGAGCCGCGACGTGAACGTTTACGATGTTCTGGCGCACGCGCAGGTTCTGTTGAGCGAAGCCGCGGCGCGCAAGCTTTCGGAGGCACTCGCATGATCGGCGTATACGATGTGCTCAAGCGCCCGCTGGTGACCGAAAAGGGCGTCGCGAAAAAAGACGCCGAACGCACGCTGTGTTTTGAAGTCGCGGCAAGCGCCAACAAGACGCAGATCCGGCACGCGGTGCAAACAATCTTCAAAGTCAAGGTCGAAGAAGTGAGAACGTCGACCACGGCGGGCAAGCTGCGGCGGCGCGGGCGTTTCGCGGGCTACCGTTCGGATTGGAAAAAGGCGTACGTGCGGCTGAAGGCCGGCGAAAAGATGCCGGAGTACGCGGAGATTTAATATGGCGGCTGACGGACGCGAATTGGTGCAAATCGAGTATGGGCGTTTATTCGCGTTGCTTCGCGGCTATTTGGGAGACTGTGCATGCCAGTAAAAAGCTATCGGCCGACGACCTCGACCCGGCGGTTTCAGACGGTCGTTTCGCGCGAGGACATTACCAAGGAGCGGCCGGAAAAGAGCCTGGTGGTCGGAAAGCGCAAGACCGGAGGGCGGTCGAGCACGGGACGGGTTTCGTCGCGCTTCATCGGCGGCGGGCACAAACAGGCTTATCGGATCATCGATTTCAAACGCGATAAGGTGGGCATCGCGGCGCGCGTGGCGGCGATCGAATATGACCCGAACCGCAGCGCGCGGATCGCGCTGCTGCATTATATCGATGGAGAAAAGCGCTACATTCTGGCGCCGGTGGGGCTGGAGGTCGGGCGGACGGTCAGTGCGGGGCCCGAGGCCGATATTTTAGTCGGCAATGCGCTTCCGCTCAAGAATATTCCCGCCGGAACGGTGGTCCACAATATTGAGCTGCGGCCGGGCAAGGGCGGGCAGATGGCGCGTTCAGCGGGCGCGCAGGCGCAACTGGTCTCGAAAGAGGGCGACTATGCGCTGTTAAAGCTGCCGTCGGGCGAGGTGCGAAGAGTGCAGGTGGAGTGCACGGCGACGATTGGCCAGGTCGGCAACGTCGAGCACGAAAACGTGAGCATCGGCAAGGCGGGGCGTAAGCGCTGGATGGGCAAAATGCCGCACAACCGCGGCGTGACGATGAATCCGGTGGATCATCCCCACGGCGGCGGCGAAGGGAAGACGTCGGGCGGAAGGCATCCGGTGACGCCGTGGGGCCAGCCGACGCGCGGCTTCAAGACGCGCAACAACAAGCGGACGGACAAGTGGATTGTCACCCGCAAACAGAAGAAGAGATAGGCAGGTTTTGACAGAAACGAGTAGAAGATGGGACGCTCACTAGCAAAAGGGCCGTTTGTGGACGACCACCTGGCGAAGAAGGTGGACGCGATGAACGAGAAGAACGAGAAAAAAGTGGTGCGGACGTGGTCGCGGCGGTCGACCATCGTGCCGGAGTTCATCGGCCACACCCTCGCGGTGCATAACGGCAGGAAGTTTATCCCCGTGTACGTGACGGAAAACATGGTGGGGCACAAGCTGGGCGAGTTTTCGCCGACGCGGCAGTTCAAAGGACACGCGGCCAAGGCGGCGGCCGAAAAGACCGCGAAGCCGGCATCATGAAAAAGCGAGTGGCCAGTGATCAGCGGTCAGTGGCCAGACCAGGCGGATTGAACGTGAGACTCAGGATCGAGAGAAAAGCCGGCCGCTGGCCACGGGCCACCGGCCACTGAGGTTTTATGCAAGCCAAGGCTGAAGCACGCTACATTCGAACATCGCCGCAGAAGGCCCGCCTGGTGGTGGACCTGATCCGCGGGCACAAGGCCGGGGACGCGATCAACATTCTGCGGACGACCAACAAGCGCATCGCACCCAGCGTCGAAAAGGTCCTGCGCTCGGCGATCGCCAACGCGGAAAACCGGTCGAACGATATCGACGTCGACAATCTGTTCGTCACCGAGGCGTACGTCAATGAAGGGCCGCGAATGAAGCGCGTCCGGCCGGCGCCGATGGGGCGCGCGTACCGGTATCAAAGGCGCATGGCGCACATCGTCGTCAAAGTAGGAGACCGCGAACAATGAGCGCACAGAGAATGCGTTGCGCGCGGGGTGAGGAATAAATGGGTCAAAAAGTTCATCCGTATGGATTCCGGCTGGGCGTTACGAAAACCTGGCGCTCGCGCTGGTTCGCCAAGCAGGATTACGCCAAGCTCCTGCGCGAAGACCTGGAGCTCAAGGAATCGCTGCGCGACCGGTTGAAGAGCGCGGGCGTGAGCTCGATCGAGGTCGACCGGCCGGGCAACAAGCTGCGCATCACCATCCACACCTCACGCCCCGGGATCATCATCGGGCGCAAGGGAGCGGAGATCGAAAAGCTCAAGGCCGATCTGGCCAAGAAGACCAAGCGCGAAGTTTTTATCGATATTCAAGAGGTTCACAAACCAGAGCTCGATGCGCAACTGGTCGCCGAGACCATCGCGCTGCAGCTTGAAAAACGCGTGGCGTTTCGCAGAGCGATGCGCAAGAGCGTGGATTCGGCGTTGCGTTTCGGATGCAAGGGAATCAAAGTCCGGGTTTCGGGCCGCCTGAACGGCGCCGAGATCGCGCGCACGGAGTGGTATCTGCAAGGCCAGCTCCCGCTGCACACCTTGCGCGCGGACATCGATTACGGGTTCGCTGAGGCGTACACAACCTACGGCGTGATCGGGATCAAGTGCTGGGTGTACAAGGGCGAGATTCTGCCCGGCGGGCAGCGCCGCGGGTTGCGCAGTGAGCCGGAACCGCGCCGCGCGCCGGCACGGGAGCGCCGCGAGCGGGACCGCGACCGGGATCGCGATCGGAGTCCGCGGCCTGCGCCGACACAGGCTCCGGTAACGCCGGAAGCTGCTACGGGCGAGCCGCCCAAAATTTCGGCTCCCATTCTGCCGCCGATGTCGTCGCCGGTGCAGCCGGGATGGAAGAAGGATGAAGAGCCGGAGTCCGGAGGCAAGAACGAATAGTTATGTTGATGCCCAAGAAGGTCAAGTACCGCAAACAGCAGCGCGGGCGGATGGCGGGGAAGGCGTGGCGCGGATCGTCGCTCGCTTTCGGCGATTACGGGCTCAAAGCCATGCGCTGCGGCTGGATCACGGACCGGCAGATTGAAGCGGCGCGCGTGGCGATGACGCGTTCGATCAAGCGCGGCGGAAAGGTATGGATCCGGCTGTTCCCGGACAAGCCGATCACCAAGAAGCCCGCGGAAACGCGCATGGGAAAAGGCAAGGGCGCGCCGGAGCAGTGGGTCGCGGTGATCCGGCCGGGCAAGATTTTGTTCGAGATGGAAGGCGTAGGGCGCGAGGTGGCGGAAGAGGCGATGAAGCTCGCGGCGGCGAAGCTGCCGCTGCCGACCAAACTGATCTCGCGCGCCGGCGGGAGTCATCAATGAAGGCCAATGCGGAGCGGGCGCGCGCGCTCGACACCAACGAGATCGAGAAACAGCTTCGCGATTCGTCGGAGCAGATGTTCCGGCTGCGGTTCCAGCTGCAGATGGGGCAGACGGACGGTTTGAAAAAGCTGCGGGCTCTGCGCAAAGAGCGGGCGCGGATGCTGACGGTTCTGCGCGAGCGCGAATTGCATCCGGAGACCGCGGCGGCGGAACAGGCCGAAGCGGCCGAGCACGAGGAGGCTCGCCAGAAGATCAGTAAGAAGTCGGGCAGGAAGGCCGCAACAAAGAAGACGGAAGCGAAGAAGGAAGCGGCCGCGGGCGCGCCGAAGGCGAAGAAAGCGGCTCATCCGGCGGCGGCCAGGAAAGGCGCGCCGAAGACGTCGGCCGCGCACAAACCGGTTCGCACGCCCAAGCAGGCGAGCAAGGGATAAACGATGGCGGAGAACAAGCAAGGCGTCAAGAACGAAAAGATCGGGTCGGTGGTGGCCAACAAGATGGCCAAGACCATCGTGGTCGAGGTCACCCGCCGCGTGCCGCACCCGGTGTACAAGCGAATCGTCACCAAGCGCAAGAAATTTTACGCGCACGACGAGCAGGGGACAGCCAAAATCGGCGACGTGGTGCGCATTGTCGAGTGCCGTCCGATGAGCAGGCTCAAGCGCTGGCAACTGGGCGAAGTGGTGCGGCGCGCCGTGCAGGTAACCACGGACCTGAGCTCGATCGGAATCGAGACGGGGCCGGAGAAGCGGGTTTCGAGGAAAAAAGGAAAAAGCTAGCGGCCGGTGGCCAGTAGCCAGTTAGGGAGACGATTTTATGATCGGGATGCGGACCATTCTCGAAGTCGCCGACAACAGCGGCGCGCGCAAGCTGTCGTGCATTTTGCCGCGCGGCGGCGATCTGGGGCTGCGCGCGGGACTGGGCGACGTGATCACGGCCGCGGTGAAGGAAGCTTCGCCCGAATCGGCGATCAAAAAAGGAAAAGTGGTGCGCTGCGTGATCGTGCGAATGCGCAAGGAAACGCGCCGCAAGGACGGCACCTACATCCGCTTCGATTCGAACGCCGCGGTCCTGATCAACGAAATCGGCGAACCGGTGGGCACGCGCGTGTTCGGGCCGGTCGCCCGTGAGCTGCGCGACAAGAAATTCATGAAAATCGTGTCGCTAGCACCGGAGGTGATTTAAACACATGGCTCCGGAGGTGATTTAGAAATGTTCAAGATTCGACGGCGCGATCAGAATGCGCCGCGCACGCTGCTCAAGATCAAAATCAAGAAGGACGATGTGGTGAAGGTCGTCGCCGGACGAGACAAAGGCAAGACCGGGCGCGTCCTGCACGTGGACCGGCGCACGGGAAAGATCCTGGTGGAAGGCGTGAGCATGGTGAAGCGCCACACGCGGCCGAACCCGTCGCGGCAGATCAAGGGCGGTATCGCGGAGCGCGAAAGCCCCATCGCGATTTCGAACGTGATGATCGTGACCTCGGGCGGCGTGGCGACACGTATCGGCTATCGCAGCGAGCAGACCGGGGGCGTTTCGCGCCGCGTGCGGATCGCCAAAAAGGGCGGAGAAATTCTGGATAAGAAGGCGTAAATCATGCCGGCAAGGTTGAAAGAGCATTATCAGAAGAAAGTGATCCCCGCGCTGACCAAAGAGTTCAGCTACAAGAACGTCATGGCTGTGCCGAAGATCGAAAAGATCGCGCTCAATATCGGCCTGGGAGAAGCCACGCAGAATCCCAAGCTGATGGACGGCGCGGTGAACGAGTTGGCTCAAATTGCGGGACAGAAGCCGGTGGTCACCAAGGCGCGCAAATCGATCGCGGCGTTTAAACTCCGGGAGGGTATGTCAATAGGTTGCACGGTGACGCTGCGCGGCGACCGGATGTACGAATTTTTCGACCGGCTGGTGAACGTGGCCCTGCCGCGCGTGCGCGATTTTCGCGGCGTGTCTTCGAAGTCGTTCGACGGGCGCGGCAATTACACGCTGGGCATCAAGGACCAGTTGATTTTCCCCGAGATCGACTACAACAAGGTCGAAAAAATCAAGGGGATGAATATTTCGATTACTACGACGGCCAGGACCGATGCCGAGGGGCTGGCGCTGTTGAAGCACCTCGGCATGCCGTTTCGGGCTTAAGGATTCAGTAAAGGATTCAGTAAAGGAAATACATGGCTACCACCGCTAAGATCGCCAGGGATGAGAGACTCGCGGCCGCCCGGGCCGCCAAAACACCGAAACTCGCCTGCCGGCATCGCAACCGCTGCTTCCGCTGCGGGCGCCCCCGCGGATTTTTGCGCAAGTTCAAACTGTGCCGGATCTGTTTCCGGCAACTGGCGCTGGCGGGCGAGGTCCCCGGCGTGATCAAGGCTTCCTGGTAGAGCTGGAGGGAATGACGGAATGACGACTACCGATCCGATCGCCGACATGCTGACGCGCATCCGCAATGCGCTCCAAGCGCGCCATCCCAAGGTGGACGTGCCGGCGTCGCGGTTGAAGACCGATATCGCGAAAATCTTGAAGGACGAAGGCTATATCGCCAACTACAAGCTGACCGAGGACGGCGCCAAGAAATCGATCCGCATTTATCTCAAGTACACGCCGGGCAACGTGCCGGTGATCTCGCGGATCGAACGCGTGTCGCGGCCCGGTTGCCGTGTGTATGTGGGGTCGAAAACCGTTCCGCGCGTGCTGGGAGGGCTGGGGATTAATATCCTGACGACGCCCCGCGGAGTGATGACAGGGTCGGCGGCGCG
>JASHWA010000281.1 GCA_030044325.1 Bryobacteraceae bacterium | reverse complement strand
GTTCCCGCGGCGTTCCATTATGAGTGCGGCCCCGGATATTTCCGCGCGATCGGAACGCGCCTGGTCGCAGGCCGCGATTTCGACGATCACGATCGCAAAGGCGCGGCGAAAGTGGTGATTGTCAACGAGACGCTCGCTGGAAAATATCTGCCCGGCGAAAATCCCATCGGCCGCCGCATCCGCTTCGGACGCAATGGCGACTGGCTCGAAATCGTCGGCGTGGCCGAAGCCGGACGATACCAGTGGATCAGCGAG
Organism: Bryobacteraceae bacterium; assembly: GCA_030044325.1. Lineage (GTDB taxonomy): Bacteria > Acidobacteriota > Terriglobia > Bryobacterales > Bryobacteraceae > Palsa-187. Next base: position 5,085 of record JASHWA010000281.1, on the reverse strand, counting down.
CCGCTCACGCCCGCCGTGTGGGATCCGCTCGAGCAGTCGTATAACAGCTCGGCGACGCTGGTGATGCGCACGCGCTACAACAACAGCGAAGCGCTCAACGACGCGCGGCGGATGGTCGCCGAGCTCAATCCCGATCTGCCGATTTTCGAAGCGCGCCCGGTGTCCGAGCTGGTCGATTTTCCCCTGATGCCGCTGCGCAAATCGACCGCCGCGTTGAGCATGATGGGCGGTCTTGCGGCGCTGCTGTGCATCCTGGGACTGTACGGGCTGCTCGCTTACGCGGTGGTGCAGCGCACGCGCGAAATCGGCATCCGCATGGCGCTGGGCGCGCGCGCTTCGAGCGTTCTCGCGCTGCTGCTCACGCGAACCATGCTTCTGGTCGCGGCGAGCGGCGCGGTGGGAATCGTGCTTTCGATTTTCGCGCTGCGCCTGCTTTCCCAGGTGCTGTACGGCTCGGCCGGCTTCGCGACTTATGTATGGACCGTCGCGGGGTTGATCGCGATTTCGATTCTCGCGTGCCTGATCCCGGCGCGCCGCGTGCTGCGCATCGACGCGTCCACGGCGCTGCGCCAGGAGTGAATCGTCCGAATGCGCGGCCTTCTTATTTCTGAAAACCGCTCCCTTGGGTCGCGGCTCGCATCGGGCGCATTCCGTTGAATTCGGCGCTACTCGCGGCAGATCCCGCGCTTGCTCGAGCGGACGAACTCGACCAAATGCAGCGTGTGCTCGGTGGGCACCTCCGCTTCGATGCGCTGCAACGCCTCTTCGAGCTTCAGACCCGACTTGTACAACAATTTGTACGCCGTCTTGAGCGAGGCGACCTCGCCGGCCTTGAATCCCGCGCGGCGCAATCCGACCAGATTCAGACCCTTCGCCGCGATGTTGAAATCCGAGTACAAGAAATACGGCGGAACGTCGCTGTTGACGCGCGTGTTGCCACCGATCATCGCCAGGCGGCCGATTTTCGAGTACTGGTGAATCACCACGCCGCCTGAAATGAACGCCTGGTCTTCCACCTCCGCGTAGCCTGCCACCAGCGCGCAACTCGCAATCACGCAGCGGCTCCCGATTTTGCAGTTGTGCGCGATGTGGCCCGACGTCATGATGTAGTTCTCGTCGCCGACGATGGTTTCCGACTCCGGCTGCGTGCCGCGCGAAATGGTGTAATGCTCGCGAATCTTGTTGGCGTTGCCGATTTTCAGATAACTGCGCTCGCCCGTAAAACCCTTGTCGAGCGGATCGGTGCCGAGCGCGGTTCCCGCGGAGACTTCGTTGCGCTCGCCGAGCGTGGTCCAGCGCTTGACGTAAACATACGGCTCAAAAATGTTCCCAGCGCCGAGCACCACGTCGGATTCGATCACGCAATATTCGCCGACGACGCACCCGGCGCCGATCACGGCATGGGGATGAATGCGCGCGGTGGGCGCGACTTTCGCGGATGAATCGATCACGCCGCGCGCTCGAACAATCCCGCGGCGCCCTGCCCGCCGCCGATGCACATGGTGACCACCCCATAGCGCGCCTTGCGCCGCTCCATCTCGTTGGCGATGGTCCCCACCATCCGCGATCCCGTCATCCCGAACGGATGGCCGATCGAAATCGAGCCGCCGTTCACGTTGAGGATCTCCATCGGAATTCCCAGCCGGTCGCGACAATACACCACCTGCACCGCGAAGGCTTCATTGAGCTCCCACAAATCGATGTCGCTCATTTTCAGGCCCTGGCGCTTGAGCAGTTTCGGAATCGCGAACACCGGCCCGATTCCCATCTCATCCGGCTCGCATCCGGAGACCGCGAATCCGCGGAAAATCAGTTTGTACGGAATCCCCAGCTCATCGGCGCGCGCGCGCGACATCAGCAGCGTCGCCGACGCGCCGTCAGAAAGCTGCGACGCGTTTCCCGCGGTCACCGAACCTTCGCCGCTCGACTGATCGAAATGCGGTTTCAACGAAAGCAGCCCTTCGAGCGTGGTATCCGGACGATTGCACTCGTCGCGATCGCAGCACACTTCTTCGGCTCCGATTTTTTCGCCGGTTTTCTTGTCGAGAACCGCCTTGGTGACGCGCATCGGCGCGATCTCGCCCGCGAAAAATCCCTCCTGCTGCGCGCGCGCCGTGCGCTTCTGGCTTTCAAGCGAATATTCATCCTGTATCAGCCGGCTCACCTTGTAGCGCTTGGCGACCACCTCCGCGGTATCGCCCATCACCATGTAAATTCCCGGCATGCGCTCAGCCAGCTTCGGATTCGGCTCGCGATTGCGCTGCGTGAGCGAAATGCTTTCCGTCCCTCCGCCGATGGCGACGTCCACGCCTTCATGCATGATTTCATGCGCGGCGACGACGATCGCCTGAAGACCCGAGGAGCAGAATCGATTGATGGTGGTCGCGGCCGTTGTCACCGGCAAGCCTGCGAGCATCGCGGCCACGCGAGCCACATTATCGCCCTGCGCTCCGTGCGGCTGCGCACAGCCCAGAATCACGTCTTCCACTTCGGCCGGATCGAGCTGCGGCGTTTTGCGCAGAACATCTTTAATGCAGTGCGCGGCCAGATCGTCAGGGCGAGTCATGTTGAACGAACCGCGGTATGATTTGGCAAGGCCAGTCCGCGAGCTGGCCACAACAACGGCTTCTCTCATATCAGAAACAGGATAACAGGCCACCAAAATGAAACTTCTCGCCCTCCTCGCGATTTTCGCCGCGTTCGCCGAGGCGCAGCTCGATTTCTTAAATCACGCGAGGCCGGTGCTCGACGCGCACAATTGTTACCCGTACGAAGGAAAATGGGGGGATCGCATCGATCGCGCGCTGAACGCCGGATTCCCGGTTTCGATCGAGCAGGATATCGCGTGGGCGAACGGCCGTCCCGTGGTGACGCATACGTCGAAAACCACCGGCGCCGAACCAACTCTTCGCGATTATTTTTTCGAACGCGTGCGGCCCATCGTCGAACGCGCTTTGAAGGAGAACGATCGCGCGAAATGGCCGATCATCATTTTGCATTTCGATTTCAAATCGCTTGAACCGGAGACGCTGCGCGGCGTGTGGGACCTCCTGGGCGAATATCAGGCGTGGATCACCACCGCGCCGCAGACTTCGGATCCGCACACCCTCGCGCCCTTTGACAAGAAGCCGATTCTGGCGATCACCGAAGACGCCGACATCCAGGAGCAGATTTTCTCGCGCGATCTGAAACCAGGCGAACGGCTGAGGGTGTTCGGATCGGCCAAAACCGTCGCGATCGAAGCGAAATCGCGGGAAGAGCGCATTCATCTCGCCGCCACGCTTCCGCCGGAAAAATTATTGCCGGACCCTCCCACCAATTTCCGCCGCTGGTGGAACAATTCGTGGCTCGAAGTCGAGGAAGGCGGTCAAACCAAAGCCGGCGATTGGACCGCGGCCGGCGATGCGCGGCTGCGCGCGTTGGTCGATCGAGCCCACAAGCTCGGATATTGGATTCGTTTCTATACGCTCGACGGATTCAGCGCAGACGAAAATCGCGGGTGGGACAAAGGCTACAATTTCGGCTCGCATGAGGCCGTCGAAAAGCGGTGGCGGGCCGCGATCGATGCCGGGGTCGACTTCATTGCCACCGATCAGTATGAAGATCTCGCCGCCGCGATGAAATCAGGCGCGGGTCACCACGTAGCCGCGAATCATCCACGCGACAAGCGCGACAAATAAGAGCGCCAGCGTGCTCCACGGCGCGAACGGGCAGATGGAATGATAGCCGAGGTCATTCATTTTTTCGGCGGAGAAGGGAATCAGCGTCAACAGCCCGAGGATCACGAAAGTGGCGGCGATTCCGGTCAGTGCGTTTGCGGCTTGATCTCTGGACATAATCCTCACGATTCTAAGCAATAACGGCTTCGGCTGATCGTAACGCAGCCGATATAATACGGTTGTGAAACTCCGCGAATATCTGCCGCTGGCGCTCGCCGTGGTTGCCTTGCTGCTGGCGGTGGCGCAGACGGTTCACCCCTTCGGATTCCGCGTGCATCCGGCGCTGCTGCTATTGGTCGCCGCGCTGCTGCTGTTGCGTCACCTGATGCGCAATCAGAAGCGCAAGCGCGACGAGATCCTGAAATCGGTCCCGCGGGAGCCGCTCGGCTTGGCCGACGCCGGGCCGGATCAGCGAACAAAAGAGTAGCCCGCATAAAAGACCCCGTTATCCAAACCCGGATTGAAATCCGTGGTTCCCGCGTTCGAAATGTGCACGAACTTGTAGCCCAGGCTGACGTTGTCAAAACGCACTCCCGCGCCGACGACGACCAGAAAATTGAGTCCCGTCGCGTCGGGAGCGTTGATCGGAACCGGTTCGGCGGACGCGATCAGCCCCAGGCCGATCTCCAGGAACGGATGCACTCTCCGCTGCCGGATAAAATCGAACGTTCCGCCGAGAGGCGTGATCCCGAAGCCGTAAACCGCATGATCCCCGGTTCCGGTCACGACGGGCGCGGCTTGGGGAGTTGGAGAAATGACGCCGTAGAGAACCGTCGCCGGCTGTAACACGATCGCCGCCGGCATCGCTCCCGTGCTGAAACTGATCGAGACGTGCTTGAAATCCTTGCAGCGATAGCTATAATCGAGTCCCGCGAAAACGAACTGCCGGCCGGTCACGCTTCCGATCACCGTCGGCGAATATGGCGAATATCCGGCGAAGAGCTGAAAATCGCTGCGCGGCCCCGCGATCGACGGGCACAAGCCGGCACGCGCGATTTCTGCAAGCAGCACCGCGATCGCTGCGGAACGCATCGCCTTTTAGTGTACGATTTCGCCGGCCGTCTACAGCGCTTTCAAACAGCAGGTCTCGCACACAGCGGCAGCGGCGCCGCAACTGTGATGATCGTGCGGGTGCTCGCGCGCGCTCAACTGCGACTGATTGGTGTGGGGCTGATACGTGCAAAACGGATCTTCCTCGAGCGCATCGCCCGTCGCCGCGAACGCGCGCGCCCGCGACCCTCCGCAAATCGCGTGATATTCGCAATACCCGCACCGTCCTCTGAACTCGGTGGGATCGTGCAGCTTGCCGAAAATTTCGGAGTGGCGATACACATCGGCAATGTGATCGGTGCGCACGTTTCCGGCC
>JASHWA010000280.1 GCA_030044325.1 Bryobacteraceae bacterium | reverse complement strand
GTGGACCGGGTCACGGGGATTTTTCAGGTCGGCAAGCTGGCGCGAGGCGGTGGGGCAGACTTCGACGCAGGCGGTGACCATTCCTTTGGTGATGCGGTGATAACACAGCGTGCATTTATCGACGACGTTCTTGCGCGGATCGAGATAGCGGCAGCCGTAGGGGCACGCCTGGATGCAATAGCGGCAGCCGATGCAGTATTTCTGATCGACCAGGACGACGCCGTCGGGCGATTCGAAGGTGGCGCCCACCGGGCAAGCCTGCACGCAGGGAGAATCGGCGCAGTGGTTGCAGAGCTTGGGAACGAAGAAGCTTTTGGCGTCCGGATGGTCGTTCAAAATGGGGAAGCCGTTCTTGCCGCCGTTGGGCGAATCGACTATGGGGTTTTCGACGCCGTGATCTTCGGTGATGCGGTAGCGCTCGACCCAGGTGCGGAAATAGCCGTCGGGCACGCCGTTTTCGGCGGCGCAGGCTTCGACGCACTTGCCGCAGCCGATGCACTTATCGATATCGATGGTCATGGACCACCAATGTTCGGCGGCCTTGTATTTGTCCTTGTCGGCATCAGGGACGGACTCGCCCTGCAGTTCATTGAACGCGACACGCGCGGCGCCGGACAGGAGAATGAACTTTCCGGCGGTTTTGAGCGCGTCGCGGCGGTTGAGTTCCATCATTTTCTCCTTTAGGGCAGCGGGCTGTGCGGCTTATGACACTCGATGCAGGACGTGTCGCCGGCGTGGTCTTTCGAAACCACCTGCGGGAAGGACTTGGGACGCGCCGGATCGGCTTCATGGCAGCGCACGCACAGAACTTTCGGGTCGGGTTTCATCACCGCATGCTCGGTGGGGTCCTCGGTGTGCGCGGCGGCGGGACCGTGGCAGGTTTCGCAGGAGAGGCCGGCGTGTTTACCGGCGGCTTTGGTTTTGGCCTGATCGTCGTGGCAGGCTTCGCAGGTGGCGTGGCCGGCAAAGGAGATGGGCCGCGCGGCGATGTCGTCGAGCGCGGGACCGCGATAGTGGCCGAACTCGCCGAAACCTTTGGGGACGATGGCCTGACGAATGACCAGAAACAGGACCAAGCCGACGGCGAAGACTGCGACCAGGCGAAGAAGATGTTCGGACTCCTTGAGGACTTTCCGCATATCCGCGCTCGAAGAGTGCACGCGGCTGGCCAAGCATTTGTTGCGCGGACACTTTCTTTGTAACTGCTTGCAATCGCGCAGGAGTTTTGGGCGAATTTTCGATGCGCGGAACGCGGAATCGCGCCAGCGCGCGCATCAACCTGCGTGATTTGGCCCGAGCTGGAATCTTCGACAGCGAAATCTCAGCCGATGCGCCTGATTTCATTGTGGATTAACACTTGCTTGCTACGATTCCGTAAATATGAAAATTCTCATCGGGGTTCTCACGCTAGGGGTGTTGTGTTTCGGGCAGTTTGAGACTTCAGAGGTGCTGGGGACGGTTCGCGATGCGTCCGGTTCTCCGGTTTCCAAGGCGAAGGTCACTCTGCTCAACGAGGAAACAGGGATTCAGACGACCACGCTCTCCGACGACGGCGGCAACTACGATTTTTTCAACGTGAAGGTGGGCCGCTACACGGTGAGCGTCGAAAAAGAGGGGTTTTCAAAATTCACCACGCCGGACGTGCGCGTGGACGTCGAGGTGCGGCAGCGCGTGGACGCGACTTTACAGGTCGGCATCGTGACCAATTCGGTGACGGTGGAGGCGGCGGCGTCAGCCATCGACACGGATACGAGCGAGCACAGCCAGGTGGTCAACCTCCAGCAGGTGGCGGAACTGCCGCTCAACGGGCGCAATTACGCGGACCTGGCGCTGCTTGCGACCAACACGGTGAAGTCGCCCATCGCGATTTCGTTTTCGGCGAGCGGAACGCCGCGCGAGGGATCGTTCAACGTGAACGGGATGCGCAGCACGTATAACAATTTTCTGCTGGACGGGCTGGACAACAACATGTACGGCACCAGCAACCAGGGATATTCTTCGCAGACGGTGCAGCCGTCGCCGGACGCGCTGGCCGAATTCAAAGTGATCACGAGCAACTTCAGCGCCGAGTACGGGCGCGTGGGCGGAGCGGTGGTAAACGCGGTGATGAAATCGGGAACCAACCAGATCCACGGCGGGGGATGGGAATTTGTGCGCAATACGGTTCTGAACGCGGACGGATTCCAGTTTACTCCGCTGCTGTTCAAGCCCACGCTGCAGCGCAATCAGTTCGGGATGGATATCGGCGGCCCGTTCATCAAGAACAAGCTGTTCTTTTTCGGCGATTACGAAGGCTACCGCCAGTTGCAGAATTATTTGAACTACGATTCGATCCCGGATGGAAACGATCGCAACGGAATTTTGCCGGTGACGGTGGTGGATCCGCTGACCGGGAAAGTTTATCCCGCCAACACGCCCATACCGATCCAGCAGTTGAATCCGTTCGCGTATTACGCGCTGAGCAATCTGCCCGCGGTGAACGCGGGAAACGCGGCGACCAATCGCGCGAGCAACGATGAAGCGCTGCTGCTGATCCGCGATTACAGCGACAAATACGACGCGAAAATCGACGATCAGATCAACGACCGGATGAATCTGTTCGTGCGCTGGAGCCAGCGCAAGGATTTGCAGTATTTCGCGCCGGATTTGACCGGTCCTTCGGGCGGCGACGGGAACGGTCATATTCACATCCTCGATCAGAACGCGTCGATCGGATATACCTGGACGGTGAACGCGAGCTCGATTTTCGAGGCGCGCTTCGGGTTCACGCACGTGCTGGCCGGCAAAGAGCCGCCGTATATCGGCGGGCCGAGCCTGGAATCGCTGTTCGGCTTCACCGGGCTGCCGACATCGCCGGATCTGACGGGCGGGTTGAATACGCAGTCGATCAGCGGCTTTGCGACCTCCATGGGCCGGCAGACCAGCAATCCGCAGTTCCAGAATCCGACTTCGTTCGATCCGAAGTTCAATTTCTCGAAACAGCTCGCGGGGCATTCGCTGAAGATGGGCTATGAGCTGGCGATCATCCGCACGGAAGTTCTGGACGT
>JASHWA010000279.1 GCA_030044325.1 Bryobacteraceae bacterium | reverse complement strand
GTGGGAGCCGACGTCGCAGACGGCGACGCCGTCGCGCGGAAAAATCGCGCGCAGCGCTTCGATCGCGCCGAGCGGCGACATACCTTCCGCGGGAACGCGAAGCATGGCCGCGCGGCGCTGGCTCAGAAGCCCGGCCGGCCAGGGTTTCGGCGAGGCATCGACTTGAGACACCAGCGCGACGATCTCGCCGATCGCTTCGAGCGGGTGATAATCGCCTGCGGCCATCGACACCGAATCGAGGGCGGCGATTTCGGTCTTCGCGAACCAGGTTTTATCGCACTCGACCGGGTCGAAGCCGACGGCGATCAGCAGGTCCGCGGCGCGGATGGTCTCCAGAATTTCGCGGTCGAGCGCCATTCCGGACGCGACGCCGAGAAACAGCGGGTGATCCTCGGCGACGATTCCTTTCGCCTTCGGCGTGACCAGGAAGGGGCACTGGAGACGATCGATCAGGGCGCGAATCGCAGGCGCAGCGGCGGGCCGCGCGCCAAGGCCGATCAACACCATCGGCCGCGACGATTCCGCGATCCGCGCGGCGAGCGGCGAAATCGATTGAGCCGCCGGGCGAGGTTGGGCGCGCCGGCCGCGAGCGAGGGAACATGGCTCGACGGCGATATCGCTGGCGAGAGAGATGTGCACCGGTCCCGGCCGCGGCTCGATCGCGAGATCCAGCCATTGTTCCACAGCGAAGGTTTCATCCACGGGAAGCGACGCTTTGGTTACGGGCGCGAACAGAGCGTTGAGCGCGAGGCGCTGATGCGTCATGGTCGCGATGGCGGACGCGGGGATCTGGGCGGTGAAGGCGAGCAGCGGCGCGCGATCGAGAAAGGCGTTGGCGACGCCGGTGACCAGATTGGTGGCGCCGGGGCCGAGCGTGGCGGCGCAGACGCCGGGAACTCCGGTGATCTCGCCGGTGACCTGGGCCATGCAGGCGGCGCTCGACTCATGACCGGTGAGGATGAAGCGGATTCCGGCGCGGCGGCACGCGTCGATAAACGCTACGATTTCGCCCCCGGGAAGTCCGAAGATGCGCTGGACGCCGCGATCGGCGAGCGAGCGGGCGATGGATTCGGCGCAGGCCGGCATTCTCTCCACGGTAACGCACCCGGCGGCGCGGAGACGGCGTGATGGGCGCGACCGCGCGACGGATATTATCCGAAATACAGCCCCGATACAGCCCTGGGCTGTATACTGGCTGTATGAAGCAGTTGAACCTGAACGTGACCCCGCAGTTCGCGCGCGATCTGCGGAAGTTCATGAAGGACCGAGGTATCCAAAGGAAATCCGACGCGCTGAAAACGCTCGCGCGAGAGGCGGCCGAGAAAATCGATCGCAGGAGGAACTACGACTTCGGCGAGCTTGTCGGGGTGGCCCTCGGCGGCCGGGAGAACCCGAATCCGAAGTTTAAGACCGAGGACGATCTTTGGTCGTAGACACGTCGGCGCTGCTTGCGATCATTTTCGACGAGCCGCTGGGTGAATGGGCTCGCGAGCATTTGCGGTTGAATCGCGCAAGAGTCCAAATGAGCACCGTGAATTATGCGGAAGCGCTGATCCTCTCCTGCTCCCGCTTTCCCGATCGCATTCGCGCGGTCGAACAGTCGATCGAGGAATCCATGATACGGCTGATTCCGCCTGGCCCGGAGCACGCGGAAGTCGCCGCAGCCGCGCGGCTCCGCTACCCTCTGAACCTGGGCGACTGCTTCGCCTACGCGCTGGCGAAAGATCGGGGCGCTGCGCTGCTGACGCTCGATCGCGATTTCCGCGGATGCGATATTGAAGTGATCCTGCCGCGCATCCGTTAGCTGCTTTTTTCAACGGCGGGTAACTATTTCTTCAACCCCGGAAAGCCTCCGAGCGAAGGCGCCATCCGCACCGCCCGTAAAATCGACTCCGCAACCGCCTCCGCCGCCGCGACCCCCAGCGCGTCCAGCGACGCCTTGGCAGTCCCCGCCGACATCGCGACCACCACGTCGCCGTCCGACATCATATTTACGGGGTTGATCGCCCGCGCCACGCCCAGCGATCCGAAGCGCGCGAGTTTGGCGGCTTCGACTTTGTTCAGCCCCGCGTTGGTCGCCACCACCACCAGCGTGGTATTGCGCGGGCTCGTCGTCTCCACCGGACGGGTCTTCAGCACGCGCGCCGCGTCGGCGAACTCCATGCTCGACGGCGAAACGCGCGCGCCGGCGATAATGCGCCCCGTGGAAGGATCGCGCACATCGCCCGCCGCGTTCACCGCCGCCAGCGCCGCAACCTTGACTCCGCCGGCGATCTCCACGGTGAACGATCCGATCCCGGATTTCATGGCGTTCTTCATTCCCAGAATCTTTCCGACCGTCGCGCCGGTTCCGGCGCCTACCGCGCCTTCCTGAACCGGTCCGTCGTGGGCCGCAGCCGCGGCCGATTCGCCCATCTCGCGCGTGGGCCGGATTCCCGGCTGGCCCACTCCGAAATCGAACAGAATGGCCGCCGGAACGATCGGCACGCGCAGCCCTCCGAACCGGAATCCGACGCCTTTGTGCTCCAGAAACCGGCGCACGCCGCTCGCGGCTTCGAGTCCGTACACGCTGCGCCCCGCGAACACCACCGCGTGGATGCGATCGGTGACGTGCAGGGGATTCAGCACGTCCCATTCTTCGGTTCCGGTGGCCGATCCGCGAATGTCGCCGCCGGCAACCGCGCCCGCCTCGCACAGGATCGCCGTGCAGCCGGTCAATCCGTCATAATCGGAAGCGTGACCCACCCGGATGCCGGCGATATCGGTAAGACCCTTCATCCCGTGCCCCTTCGCTTGGAGACGTGCACCCACATGTTAGCATCGTCAATGTCGGGGGAGTCGATTTGCTCGATATCCTAAAGGCGCCGGTCGAAACATTTCAAGATTTTGTTGTTTTAAGCGGACGCGCGATCGGCAACGCGTTCCGCAGCCCGCACTACTTCGACGATATCGTGCTGCAATCCGACGCGATCGGCGTCGGCTCGCTGCTCATCGTGCTGTTTATCGGACTGTTCAGCGGCCTGGTGATGGGACTGCAGCTCTCCCGCACGCTGGCGACTTACGGCGCGACCGCGGAGATGGGACAACTGGTTAGCGTCGTCCTGGTGCGCGAGCTGGGACCGGTGCTGGTGGCGCTGCTGGTGGCCGGCCGCAACGCCAGCGGAATCGCGAGCGAGCTCGGATCGATGAAGGTGACCGAGCAGATCGACGCCATGCGCGCCCTGGGCACCGATCCCACGCAGAAACTGGTAACGCCGCGCCTGATCGCGATGGCGGTAACGCTCCCGCTGCTGACCATCCTGGCCGATTTCATCGGATTGATCGGCGGCTATCTCATCGGAAGGTACCGTTTCGGCCTGCCGTTTTCCCAATATTGGACCTCGGCGTGGCAGATTCTTCAATACAACGACGTGGTGCAGGGACTGGTGAAACCGTTCGCCTTCGCGGTGATCATCTCGCTGGTGGGCTGCTTTTACGGAATCCGCACGAGCGGCGGAACCGAGGGCGTGGGGCGATCGACCACCAAGGCGGTGGTGGTCTCTTCCATCTGGATCTTCGTCGTCGATTTTTTTCTCGGCGAAATTTTCGTCAATCTCACGTGAGCGCGCCGGCCAGCAGCGTTTTGCGTTTCGAAAACGTCTCCGTCAGCTTCGGCGGCGTGAAGGCGCTGGAGGGTGTGTCCTTTGAAATGGACGCGGGCGCGGTGCGCATCGTCTACGGCGCGGCCGGCAGCGGCAAGACCACGCTGCTCAAGGTCGCCCTGGGCCTGGTGTGTCCGGACTCCGGCAATGTTTTCGTTTTCGGCGAAAACGTCACGCATCTGAGCGAAAACGACTGGTTCAAGATCCGCGCGAAAATGGGAATTCTGTTCCAGGAAGGCGGCCTGTTCGACTCCATGACCATCGCGGAAAACGTGGCTTATCCGCTGCTCAACCAGCAGGTGAGCGCGGGGCGCGCGTCGGAGAACGGGCAGGTAGGCGAGCGCGTTCGCGAGGCGCTGCGCTTCGTCGAGCTCGAATCCACGCTCGAAAAATTTCCAAGCGAGCTGTCCGGAGGCATGCGCCGCCGCGTGGGGATCGCGCGCGCCATCGTCACCGAGCCGCCCCTGCTGCTGTACGATTCGCCCACCGCGGGTCTCGATCCGATCACCGCCAACACCATCATCAATCTGATTCTGAAGGAGCGCGATCTGCGCCATGCCACCAGCATGATGGTTACGCACCGTTTCCAGGACGGGCACCTGCTGGCGAATTTTCGCTACAATCCTGACAGTGGACAGATCGAACGCGTGGTTCGCAACAGCAACGGCGGGAGCCAGGTGACCACCAAATTCTTTGTGATGCACGAAGGCCGGCTGGTGTTTGAGGGCACGCAACAGGAGCTCAAAGCTTCGCGCGATGCTTATGTGCAGAAGTTCGCCAAGTGAACTATGCCTTCACAAAGTAGAATCCGATGGTCGGAGCTGCGGGTCGGAATCATGGCGATCATCGCGCTCGCCATCCTGGGCTACCTCATTTTTCTGCTCTCCGGCTCGCGCGGAATTTTCAGGGGTTCGGCGGAGATTTACACTTACGTGGGCGAGTCCGGCGATCTCGCCGACGGCGCGCCCGTGCGGCTGAACGGCATCGACATCGGGCAGGTGAAAAAGATCGAGCTTTCCGGCTCCTACAATCCGCAGAGCGTGGTGCGGATAACGATGCAGGTGTACAACGATTACCTTCCCTCGATTCCGGTGGATTCCGTGGCTGCCGTCACGCAATCGAACCTTTTGAGCCCGCGCTACATGAACATCACCAAGGGAAAGAGCAAGGACACGATCAAGAACGGCGCAACGTTAGCCAGCAACAGCAGCCCCGAGCT
>JASHWA010000278.1 GCA_030044325.1 Bryobacteraceae bacterium | reverse complement strand
GAGAATGAATCCGGCCACGCAAGCCGCGAGCAATCGCGTCCGTCCCGCGCGATCGGTGGGCTTGTACGACAACTTCGCCACGGCCGGCAGATACACGCTCCACGGGAACAGCCACACCAGGTGCAGCAGCCAGAACGCCGCGCGCGGAACCGTGTCGTAATCGCGCGGGTAACGCAGGTTCAAGAACCGCAAAAGCTGTTCATTTATGAAGAAAAACCACAAAAATCCGTGATATTGGCCGGGACCGCTGCGCATCGTGAAATCGAACACCGGCGGATTGCGGACCGCCGCCAGAATGTGCCACGGCGCCGCGATCAATACAATCACCACGGCCCCGCTCACCGGGTGCAATCGCCGCCACAGCTTGCGCTGAAAAATCTGCCCGGTGATCGAAAGATAAATCAGTCCCGCCGCGACCGGAAAAACCACCCCGATCAGGCTCTTGAGCAGCAGGCTCACGCCCAGGTCCGCCGCCAGGATCAGCGACCACAAACGCGGCTGCGTCTCCATCTCGTCGATCGCGCGCAGAAACGCCCACATCGCCAGCGCCACGCTCGCCGTCAGCATCACGTCCGGAATCAGGATGCGCGTGAACAGCCACAGCCCGAAACACGTCGCCATCGCCAGGCCCGAATAGAGACCCGCGCGATCGCCGAACGCCCATGTTCCGAACGCCGCTGTAATCAGCGCCAGCACCATCGCCGCGAGCACGATCGGAATACGTGCGGCCCAGTCATGCACCCCGAAAACTTTGTAACTGGCCGCCATCGCCCAGTAGATCAGCGGAGCTTTTTCAAGATAGGCGACGCCGTCCAGACGCGCCGTCACCCAGTCGCCCGACGCGATCATGTTGCGCGAAATCTGCGCCTGCACCGCGTCCACGTCGTCCATGAGCGACGGCGGCGAAATCATCGTGCCCAGGTACACCGCGCCCGCGGCCAGCGCCACCATGAATAAAGTTTTGTCGCGCAGAATGCGCATGATAACGTAGAAACCGCCGTTTTTACTTTAGCGCTAATGCCCGCGCGGGACAGCCGCTCTCGCCGGCTGTCATGGTCGCAGCGCCTAGATCACCGTCTCCGATAACGACGCCGCCGTGCTCCTGCGCCGCTCGTTTTTCGCGCTCTCCCACCGTACCTGCGGAAGGAAAGTCGCCGTATCGATCCGGTCGCGATACTTGATCGCGATATTCATCAGCGAATCGAGCAGGGAATCCGACAAATAATGCGGCTTCAGTCCCAGGTCGATCAGCTTCGAATGCTTGGCATGGTAGTAATGCTGCTCCGCCTCGACGCGCGGCCCGGCAATATGCCGGATCTCGGCTTCCAGCCCCAGCTCGCGCCCCGCAAGCTGTACCATTTCCGCCAGCTCCAGCACCGAAAACTGCTCCGTGAACTGGTTGTACACCCGGCACTCCCCGCGCCCCGCCGGATTCAAACACGCCAGCTCAACGCAGCGCACCGTGTCGCGAATGTCCAGAAATCCGCGCGTCTGCCCGCCTTTTCCGTACACCGTCAAGGGATGCCCCACGGCCGCCTGCACACAGAACCGGTTTAGCACCGTGCCGAAAATCTCGTCGTAGTCGAAGCGGTTGATCAGCGCCTCGTCGAGTGTCACCTCGTCGGTCACTGTTCCGTATACCACGCCCTGGTTCAGATCTGTCGCCCGAAGACCCCAGATCTTGCACGCGAACATCATGTTGTGACTGTCATGAACTTTGGACAGGTGATAAAACGATCCCGGCTGCTTGGGGAACGGCAGCACGTCGCTGCGTCCGTTGTGCTCGACACGGATGTAGCCTTCTTCAATGTCGATATTCGGCGTCCCGTACTCGCCCATCGTGCCCAGCTTCACCACGTGGCACTCCGGCTGGAATTCGCGAATCGCAAACAGCAGGTTCAGCGTCCCCACCACGTTGTTCACCTGCGTGAACACCGCGTGCTTGCGGTCGATCATCGAATATGGCGCCGCGCGCTGTTCGGCAAAATGCACCACCGCTTCCGGACGCAGATTGTCGATCGTCGTCGAGAGAAAATCGTAATCCGTGACATCCCCGACAAACAGCTCGATGCGATGCCCCGTCAGCTCATACCAGGCACGCAGCCGGTCCGCCAGCGGCTGAATCGGCGTCAGCGTTTGCACGCCCAATTCGTGATCCCAGGTTCGCCGCGCGAAATTATCGACTACCGAGACTTCATGCCCCTTCTTCGATAAATACAGCGCCGCGGCCCAACCGCAGTAGCCGTCGCCGCCTAACACGCAAACTTTCATTTGTCTGTAAGCCCCGATCCATGACCTTCAAACTGCTACCACGGCCAATTGATTGTAAACACACTGCCCGAATGATAGATGCGCCAAGGTGCGCAGAAAATTCCAAGTTTTTAGAGCCGGAGTTTAGATTTCGCCGGGCGTTCGTTCGCTGCCCGGCATATCTTCCATTTTGGCAAACGCTTATCCAACGATACAAACGCGCGGATCGTCAAACGGATTACGGTTACCCACCTCTAAGCCGGCGCTGTTATCCTATCCAGGTGAGTTCGCCTGTAACGGCCCATCCCGTCGAGGGCACACTTCGAGCGGCCGGAGCGCGGAAGGCTCTCGCCGGATTTTTCGTCTCCGGGCTCCTGTTGGGCTTTCTGGGCGCGATTCTCCCTTCCTGGCGTCATCATATTTTTAGCGAATATCCCATCATTAGCCTGTATTTCTTCGCGCTCATCGCCGGAATCGCCAGCACCGCGCGGCTGTCGCCGCCGCTGCTCGAGCGCAAGGGCATCGGCTGGACGCTCGCTTTCGCCTGCGCCACCGCTTCCGCCGGCCTCCTGTTTCTAGCCTTCGTTTCACCCCCCTATTCGCCCTGGCTGCGCGCCGGCGGACTGCTGATCGTCGGAATGTCGGCCGGAATCCTCCACACCGGAATTTTCCACGCTATCTCGCCGATGTATCGCCACGATCCGGCGGCCACCATCAATCTCGCCGGAATCTGTTTCGGCCTCGGCTGTCTCACCGTCGCGCTGCTGGTTTCCGGAACCTATTACGCTTACAGCACGCCCGCGATTCAAACCTGGATCGCCGTGATTCCCGGCCTGTTCGGCTGGTTTTACGTGCGCACGAAATTCAGGGTTCCACTCGTCTCGCCGCACCAGCCCTCACCCAGTGCGCTGTGGGCCGAATTGCGCAGCCCCGGCGCGGTGATGTTCAGCCTGCTGCTGTTCTTTCAGTTCGGAAACGAATGGGCCATCGCCGGATGGCTGCCCCTGTTCTTGAGCCAGCGCCTGGGAATCAGCCCGAAAACTGCCATCGGAATGCTGGCGATGTACTGGGCCGCGCTGCTCATCGGCCGAGTCGCCGCGCAATCCATCCTGCCGCGCTTCAGCCACGCGAAACTGCTCGCGCTGAGCGTTCTGGGCGCCATGTTCGGCTGCATTATCATGCTGTTTACCATCAATCGCTTCGGCGCCGTGATCGGAATTCTCCTGTTAGGCGGCGGATTCGCGCCGATTTATCCCCTGGTGGTCGAAAAAATCGGCTTCCGTTTTCCGCATTATCATCCCGGATTTTATAACGGAATTTTTTCCTTCGCGATCGCCGGAGGGTTGCTGGCTCCCGCGACGCTCGGCTATTTCGCCTCGATCTGGGGCGTCGGAGTGGTGATGGCGCTGCCTTTGGCGGGATCGGTCGTCGTGTTCTTGTTGCTGACGCTGATTTCGCTGGAGGCGCGACTGAGCGCGGCGCTGAGGAGGTGAGGCATGGCGATCCCGTCGCACTGGTCGGTTACGCTGAACTATACAGGCGGCACAGTTGTTAGCGCGGCGACGGATGCTAGGGCAATGTGTCCGCATTGCGGCAACGCATCCACATTCGTGACAAGAGGGAGCGTCTTCCGATTCGTAGGCCCTACGACGGAAATTCACCTCGTTCTCGGGATCGGTTCCG
>JASHWA010000277.1 GCA_030044325.1 Bryobacteraceae bacterium | reverse complement strand
TGAAATGCGCCGGGGGTGGTGATCAGGTTCGGGCCGTCAGTGTTGCCGGCGATAAAGATATCGCCGCCCGCGTCGACCGCGAGGCCCGCGGGCGACGCAGGATTCAGCCCATCCGATCCGATGGTCGAGGAGAACAGGAGCTTCGATCCCGTGGGATCGAGTTCGATGATGAGAACCTGCGCGTCGCCCCCGTTGGGCGGCGCCTCCACGGGATTCACCATGGGGAACCCCGCTCCTCCGTTAGTCTGCCCGATGATGTAGACGTTGCCGCTTCCGTCGAGTTGAATCGGGCCGGTGAAGAATACGTCGTCGCTTCCATCCTGCTTGCTGCCGCCGACGTACGTGGACCAGAGCATTTGGGTTCCGGAAGGATTCAATTTGGTAACGTGCGCTGCCGCGCAGGTTCCGCCGGTTCCGCAAACGGTGTTGAACGCGCCCGCGATCACGGGAAAATCGTTCGAGTTCGTGTATCCAACGAGGTAAGAATTGCCCGCGCTGTCGATTGCGATCCCGCTCACGTAGTCGCCGGTATTTCCGGTTTTCCCGCCGAGATAGGTCGCGTAATTGAGAGACGCGCCCGCAGTGATCGGATTGAACTTGGCGATGAAGCCGCGATAAGCCGTCACGAAGCTTCCGGTCGAGTCGAGCGGAGCGCCTGCCGGCTGAACCACACCCGGCGTCGTCGGCAGCTTGCCGGCCTGGGTGTCGCCCACCAGGTAGAAATAACCGTTTGAATCTACGGCTACGGCGGCCGCCTGCGTCCCGCCGGAGGTCACCGTCTTGCTGGTCCCCAATCCGTTCAGGTCCCCGAACAAAGTGGAATAGAGAAGCGTCGCGCCGGCCGGGTCGAACACCGCGGCAAAGCAAAACGTCGTCACGTTGTTGGCGGCGATCGTCGAGATGACTGCGCCGCTGATGGTGGGGAAACAGCCCTCATATAGATAGCTGGTTTGGCAGGGTGAATCTTCGAAACCGGCCAGGTAGGCGCGGCCGGCCGAATCCACGGCAATGGCGGTTCCGTACCCTCCTCCGAAGCCGCCGAAAAAAGTCGAGTAGACCAGGCTGGTCCCCGCGGGGCTCAGCTTGGTCACGAATGCCGAATCGTTGGAACTGTTGCAAGCCGCGGGAGCGGCGTTCGCCGATGGCAACTTGTTGTTCGGCTGTGGAGAGCAGACGGTCTGATACGCGCCGGAAGTAATCGGGAAATTGACCGAGTCCGTGAGTCCGGTGACGTAAGCGCTGCCGCTCGAGTCGACCGCGATGGCGTAAGCGTAATCCTCCCCGTCGCCCCCGAGGTAGGTGGAATACACGAGCGAACTGCCATCCGGGCTGAACTTGGTGACGAAGACGGAGCGGTACGGATATCCGCCGGTTTTGGCCGGCGGAGAGCCTTGATAAGCGTTCGCGACCGGAAAGTCGACGGACTGGGTGTATCCGGTCACATACACGCTCCCCGCGCTGTCGATGGCCAGAGCTTGCGATGCCGCCACCGTACCGGGACCCGTGGTGTTGCCGATATTGTCCATGTTGCTTCCACCGAGATAACTCGCGTAGCTGAGCACCGGATCGATGGTGAGCGGCTTTGAACGGTCGTATGGGCCGACGCGAAAGCGAATCTGGCTTCCTGCGAGCGCGAATTCTCCATCGATGACGGTTTTCCGGTCGCGATCACGCTGAAAGAGCAGGGGCTTTTCGAAAGTCGCGACGCCATCGGGGGTCGAGAGAAGCAGGTTGCCGTGCGCGTCGAGGCTGACGCGTGCGCCGTCGATTCGCCAAGCGATGACATCAGGATCGGCGCCCGGCTCGACCACCAGGTCGTATTCCAGGCGGCGCTGATTTCCATAAAAAATCAGATCGATGCCCGGATAGAGTTGCGCGTAGCGGAGGCGGCCGTAGGTGGGGATGGCGGTGCGCCATTTCGCCGGATCGTTGCCGATGAAATAACTGACGACGCCCGGCTGGCGGTCGAGCACCGCGGCGCCGGCTTTAGGATTTGCCCCGAGCCAGCGCATGCGCAGTGTCTGGAATGAGCCCGGCGGCCGCGAGTCCAGCCGCGCGAGGACCTCCCTGGCGCTGAAAGCCAAAGAGTATCCAGGGCCGCGCGCAACAAACTGCGCAGCGGAGGAAGGTTGCCCGCCTGCCGGCTCGAAAGTCAAGGGAACGTTTGCCAGGTTTGTGGCGAATCCGGCCAGGCGCCCGCTGACGATCGAAAAAAGTGCGATCAAAAACGATTTTGGCATGAGTCCTCCAAACCGTTCCGAACGAACCAAGTGAGCTGGCAATTCGCTCGCCAGTTGCGGTTATGACGCATAAATGTTTGAAGCACAGCGAGATTCACGTCCGGACCCCATGCCAGCCGGAGGGCAAATCAACAGCGGATGCGTTTCCTCGCCCTATCGAGGCGCAGTTTGGCCCGCGCTTTCACCTAGCGGCGGCTATGCTCAAAGGAATGCTGCTCGAACGGGTCGCGGAAACATCACGGCGCGTGGCCGCTACTACGAAGCGGCTCGAAAAGACCGATTTGATCGCGGCGCTGCTGGGTGAAGCGCGAGGGGAGGAGATCGAAATCGCGGTCGCGTTTTTGTCGGGGCGGGCGCGGCAGGGCAAAATCGGCGTTTCGTATCGAACGCTGCACAATTTGGGAGTGAACGCGGCCGAGCGGGCGCGCCTGGAGTTGATGGACGTGGATCGGGCGTTCACGGCGATCGCGGGGGTCGAGGGCGCTGGATCGGAACGGGTACGCGGCGCGCTGGTGGCGCATCTGTTTTCGCGCGCGACCGCGCAGGAGCAGCAGTTTCTTTCGGCGCTGCTGGTGGGCGAGCTGAGGCAGGGGGCGCTCGAGGGCATCATGCTCGAGGCGGTGGCCAAGGCGGCGAAGCTTTCGCTCGAGCGCGTGCGCCATGCGGCGATGGTCGCGGGGGATGTGACGGCGGTCGCACGCGCGGCGCTCGAAACAGGCGAAGCGGGGCTGGCGGATTACGATATCCGGCTGTTCCGGCCGGTGCAGCCGATGCTCGCGCAGACGGCGGAGGATGCGGGCGAGGCGATCGAGGATCTGGGGGAAGCGGCGCTCGAATACAAGCTGGACGGGGCGCGCGTGCAGGCGCACAAATCGGGCGATCAGGTGGTGATCTTTTCGCGCGCGCTCAACGATGTCAGCGCGGCGTCGCCGGAAATCGTGGAAGCGGTGCGGGCGCTTCCGGCCAAGGATCTGATTCTGGATGGAGAGGCGCTCAGCCTCAAGCCGGACGGGAGGCCGCAGCCGTTCCAGGTGACGGCGCGGCGCTTTAATCGAAAAGCCGATGTCGAAAAAATCCGAAAGGAGCTGCCATTAACGCCATTTTGGTTCGATTTATTGTATTTGGACGGAAATTTATTGCATGAGCCGCAGGCGAGGCGGTTCGCGGAGCTGCAGAAAGTCGCGCCGGTGATTCCGCATCTGCGGACTTCCGATGCGGTTGCGGCGCGCGAGTTTCTCGAAGAGGCGCTCGAGCGCGGGCATGAAGGGATCATGGCGAAAGCGCCTGGGTCGGAGTACGCGACGGGAGCGCGCGGGCGGGCGTGGCTGAAGGTGAAGCGGGCGAAGACGCTCGATCTGGTGATTCTGGCGGCGGAGTGGGGCAGCGGGCGGCGCAAAGGTTTTCTGAGCAATCTGCACCTGGGGGCGCGGGACACGGAAAAGGGCGGATTCGCGATGCTGGGCAAGACGTTCAAGGGACTGACGGACGAGATGCTGGCGTGGCAGACGCGCGAATTCTTGAAGATCGAGATCGCGCGCGATGCGAACACGGTGTACGTGGAGCCGAAAATCGTCGCGGAAATCGCGTTCAACGATGTGCAGATCAGCCCGCGGTATGCGAGCGGATTGGCGCTGAGGTTCGCGCGGGTGAAGAGGTACCGGACGGACAAGACGGTGGAGCAGACGGATACATTTCAGACGGTGAAGAAGATTGCGGTGGGGGGAATTGGCGGTGAATGAACGTGAATCGGCTGTACGGGTGTGGTTTAACGGCCTACCCGCGCCATTGCTGGCGCGGGGCGAAAATTTATTGGATCCGGATCCTTTAGCCGAATTTGATATCGGTCGTCGACGCGACCGGCCGCTTGATTTGCGCCGCAACGGCTTGGCACCGGTCGTGTACCGGCTGACATCCAACGCACGCAGGCCCGCTCGGCGATTTATCTAGAAAACCCCTAT
>JASHWA010000276.1 GCA_030044325.1 Bryobacteraceae bacterium | reverse complement strand
CTCCCATGACGTTCGCGATTTTCAAAAAAATTCCGGAGACCAGCCGCGCGCCTGCGGTATGAACTTCGCAATGGAGAAGCCGTCGAAATACCCCCTCCGGTGCATGGACATTATTCGGTACAGCAGCGACTAATGGATGTGTTGAAATCGGCCGCTGGAGGGTGCGGTCAAGCCGGCACGGAAATGGGGTTCAAGATCGGCGAGCGCAACTACCGCGCTGCGGACGTCGCGTTTGTTTCGAGCGAGCGCTGGAACGCGATCCCGCGCGACGGCTATCTGGAGGTTTCGCCGGAGCTGGTCATTGAAGTCCTATCTCCTTCGAACACCGCCGCGGAAATCCGCGACAAACGGCGGCTGTGTTTTGAAAACGGCTGCCGTGAATTCTGGGTCGTCGATGCGGAAGCGCGGGAGATCGAGGTTTCGACTCCCGACGGCCGTTCGCTGATCTACACATCAGACCAGCAGATCCTCCTTTTCTTCGCTCCGGAGCGAAGCCTGACAGTGGGCGCTGTTTTCGCTTAAAGCTTCCGCACTGGCGGCCGAAAAGCACTTGCGAGGGCCATCATCGCCCGCTGAAGCGAGGACAACATGTCGCCAGCGCAGCCGGACCGGCTGCTGGTCGTCGAAAACGACTGTAATCCGCTTAAATTATCCGCCAGCCTGGCGGGGCGCGGTTATCGCGTGGACACCGCGGCCGCCGTGGCGGCTGCGATGGAGAAGATCCGGCGCGACAGTTACGACCTGGTGCTGCTTGATCAGGCGAGCACGGGCACCAGCAGCCTGGATCTGCTGCGCCTGGTGCGGGCGACGCATTCGCCCGACGAGCTGCCGGTAATCATGGTCACGCGCGCGGGCGAAACGCAGACCGCTATGGACGCGCTGCACGTCGGCGCGAACGATTACGTGGTTCATCCGGTAGACCTGCCGGTGGTGACCGCGCGAATCGAAGAGCAATTGTCGCGATTGAGGCCGCGCTATCGGCATCGGCGCCGCTCCCGCGTGCGCGAGGCGGCGGATGTGGCGAAATACGAAACCGACCCGCTGACCGGCCTGGCGACGCGAAGAGCGATTGTCGAACGGCTGCGCGAGGCGATCGCGGTGCGGCGGGACACGGCGCTTACGCTGATCGCGCTCGATCTGGACGGATTCCGGGTGATCAACGACAGCTTCGGACAGACCGCCGGAGATCGAATTCTGGTGGAACTGGCGCGCCGCCTGCGCCGGACCGTGGCCCGATGCGAATCGGTTGTCATCGCGCGCATCGGAGGCGATGAGTTCGCGGCGTTGGCGGAAGGGACGCACGATGCAGCGTCGCTCGCCGGGCGGATTCTCCAGGAGGTCGTGCGCCCGATGGAGATCGGCGACTTGCAGATTTCCGCCGCGGCCAGCCTGGGCGTGTTCGCGGGCGCGCCGGGCGGATCGACGGCCGAGGATGTTCTGCGCGACGCGCACCTGGCGATGTATCGCGCCAAGGAGCTGGGGAAAAATCGCTGGCAACAGTTCGAGCCGGAGCTGCGCACTCGCGCGCGCGCGCGCATGGCGCTGGTTCACGATCTGCGCTACGCGCTGGAGCGCAGTGAATTTCGCGCCTACTATCAGCCGAAAGTCAATCTGCGCACGCGGAAAATTGTCGGCTTTGAAGCGCTGATCCGCTGGCGCCACCCGGTGCGCGGCCTGGTTTATCCGGGGGATTTCATCGAGCTGGCCGAGGAAACCGGCATGATCGTGCCCATCGGGGAATGGGTTTTACAGCAGGCCTGCCGGCAGTTGCGCGCCTGGCAATCGCAATTTCCCCAGGCGCCGCTCACCATGAACGTGAATCTTTCCGTGAAGCAGCTCATCGATCCGAACCTGGTGGAGCGCGTGGCGGCGATTCTCGACGAGACCGACGTGGCGCCGCAATCGCTCAACCTGGAACTGACCGAAACCGCGCTGATGACCAACATCGGACCGGCCCGCAGCGCGCTCACAGGTCTGCGGAATCTGCGCGTGGGTCTGAAACTCGACGATTTCGGCACGGGGTATTCCTCGCTCGGATATCTGCGGGCGATGCATTTCGATTCGTTGAAGATCGATAAGAGTTTCGTGACGCGGATGACGTCGGACGGCGAATGCCGCGCGATCGTCGAATCGATGGCGAGGCTGGCGCAGGCGCTCGGAATGACGGTGGTGGCCGAAGGCGTCGAGCTGGAAGAGCATCTGACGGAGCTGCTGCGGCTGGGCTGCGAAGTGGGCCAGGGCTTCTATTTTTCGCCGGCGGTGGACGCGGAGCGAGCGGAACAGTTGCTCGAGAGGTCGTGCGGAAGTGCGCTCGGCTAGAGGGGGCGGCGTGGCGGTTACCCCGCCGTGACGGGCGGGGCGCGGTGCCGACTCTCAGGCCGGTATAATGACGCCGTGATGTCACGCCTGATTTTTTTGCTCGCCTCGATGACTCTTTTTGCCGCCGATCTCGCCCAAGAGGGCGCGCGGTGGTGGTCGCACATCGAAGTTCTGGCCGACGACAAGATGGAGGGCCGCAATACGGGAAGCGCAGGGCACCGCAAAGCGGCGCAGTACGTTGCGGGCGAATTCGAGCGCGACGGGCTCAAGCCGGCGGGCACTTCGGGCTACATTCAGCCGGTCGAATTCCATGTGCGAAAGCTGGACGAGCCCGCCTCGAGCCTGGCGATGGTCCGCGATGGCCAGGTAACGCCGCTGGTGCTCGGCGACGACGCGTATTTCGGCGTGCGCGCGGATCTGGCGCCCGACGTCGAGGCTCCCGCGGTGTTCGTGGGCCACGGTCTGGTGGTGCCTGAAAAAGGGATCGACGAGCTGGCCGGGCTCGATCTGCGCGGGAAAATCGCGGTGTTTTTGACCGGCGGGCCAGCGTCGATTCCGAGCGCGCTGAAGGCGCATTATTCCTCGGCCGGCGAGCGCTGGAGCGCGTTCCGCAAGGCCGGCGCGATCGGACTTGCGTCGATCGCCAACCCGCGAGCGATGGATATTCCGTGGGAACGCGCGCGGCTGGCGCGATTGAATCCGACCATGAGCCTGGCCGACGAATCGGTTTCGGAGACGCGCGGCGAGCAGTTCGCGATCACGGTGAATCCGGCGCGGGCGGAGAAACTTTTCGAACATTCGGGGCACACTTTCGCGGAAATGTTGAAGCTCGCCGACGCGGATCAGCCGCTGCCGCGGTTTCCGCTGAATCTGAATCTGCGCGCGCATACCAAGATCGATCATTCGCAGGTGGAATCGCAAAACGTCGCGGGAATCCGGCCGGGAAGCGATCCGGCGTTGAAGAACGAATACGTGATTATTTCCGCGCACCTCGATCATCTGGGAATCGGCGAGCCGATCAACGGAGATCGCATCTACAATGGCGCGATGGACGACGCCTCGGGCGTGGCGTCGCTGATCGAGATCGCGCTTCTGATGAAAGAGCAGAATCCGCATTTGAAGCGCAGCGTCGTGTTTCTTGCGGTGACGGGCGAGGAAAAGGGCGAGCTGGGTTCGCTGTATTTCGCCGCGCACCCGACGGTTTCTAAAAAAGGCATCGTCGCCGATATCAATATGGACATGTTTCTGCCGCTGTTTCCGCTCAAGTACCTGGAGGTTCAGGGCCTGGATGAATCGACGCTCGGCGACGATATTCGCGCGGTGTGCAAAAAAGCGGGGGTTATCGTGCAGGCGGATAAGGAGCCGGATAAGAACCGGTTTATCCGCAGCGATCAATACAGTTTTATCAAGCAGGGCATTCCCGCGCTGGCGTTCAAATTCGGGTGGGTGCGCGGAACGCCGGAGGAAAAGACTTTTCAGGACTGGATCAAGTATCGCTACCACGCGCCTTCCGACGATCTCTCGCAGCCCGTGGATAAAGCCGCGGCGGCGGAGTTCAATCGAATCCTGCTCGATTTGGGCGAGCGCGTGGCTAACGCGAGCGAGCGGCCGCGATGGTATCCGAACAGCTTTTTCCGTCG
>JASHWA010000275.1 GCA_030044325.1 Bryobacteraceae bacterium | reverse complement strand
TTCGGAAAGGCTCGAATCGTTCCACCACTTGCCGTAATGCGGATCGGCCTTCCATGGCGGCATTTTGCGCGTCACCACAGCCTGGCGGATGGCGGCTGCCCACGGGCGCGCGTCCGAGTAAGTGATCAGCGGCATCGGCGCGATATCGTTCGCGTGATGACACGAGGCGCAGTGCTTGTACAAAATCGGCGCGACGTCTTTTGAAAAAGTCGGCGTGGCTGCGTTGGCGGAAGTGAGGCCAACTGCGAACAGTGCAACGAAGGGAAGACAACGGGCGGTCATGCGTCCATTATCGGCACTTTCCGCGATTCGCGCAATAAGGCTCTCCATTACACTGCTTTACGAATCACTTGCGACCCCCGCCGCTGGAACCTTCCCCGGGGCTTCCTTTCGAGATTCAATGAGCATATAATCCAGGCAGTTCGAACCGAGCCGCTGATTTCGGCCTTATTTTTGGGGGTGGTATGTTCGATAGCCTCGACGAGCAGATCAAAAAAGATGAAGCGCGTGTCTTGAGCAGCCGCGAGCGTATGATGCGTTACGCCATCTACGTGGTCGCTGCGGTGGTTGTTTTCGGGGGGCTGATCCTCGGCGTGTACATGTTCACGTAGCGCCGGGGAGGTTATTTTTGTAACGATCCCGCAGCCGGGGTATTCTCCGGCGCCAGAAGGACGATTTCGTTTCGGGGGAAGGCGAATTTCCGCCCATTTTCATCGATCACGTTCACCTGCGAAATATACTGGCCCGGCGGAAGTTTGGCCAGCGGAATCTGGAAGGAGAACGGCGCGACTCCCGGACGCCCGGTGCCCAGCTTCAGCACTCGTGCCGCCGGCGATGTGTAGACTTTTCGCGCACCCAGAAACAGATCGACCTGCGCTTCGAGGCTCGGCACCTTGCGATCCGGGTCCATGGTGGGATCATAGACCTCGAAGTAGACGTACAGCGTCTGGTCCTTCCGGAACACCCGGGTGATGCTGGGGATCAACTTGGCATTGTCCTGCACCAGCGGGCTCGCCGCCAACAGTTTCTTGTTCGCGTCCGCCGACCCGACCGCCGAGCTCAACGGTTCCCTCTGATTGCTCCACACCACCGAGCTCAGCCGCATCTTCGACCCACTGCCTAAATCCGGAATTGTGAATTTCGTCTCGAATGTGCCCATTTTGCCGGTCGTGTTTTCGCGCGCCAGGAAGCGCAGCGAATACGTTCCCGGACCGAGCGGCGGAAGCACCGCATCGTACTGTAAATACCGCTGCCCGACCTGCGACGCGGTGTCGCCGGAAAGTTTCACCGTGATGTTGTCGCGCACGCCGCTCACCAATTTTCCCGTCGCGTCGCGCACCTGGCCGATGAAATCGAATTCGGCGGTCTGTCTTTCGCCGCGCCGCGTCAACCCCACCGCTGATCCCGGAATCTTGACCGAAATCGGCACTACGCAGCGCTCCCGCGCCACGCGGAAATAATCCACCTCCAGCGCCAGCGGCAGATCGCTTACCGGATCGCCCAGCGTCAACGCTTCCTGAAGCTGCTGTTCCTTATCCGATGCGTTGAATTTCTTCCACGTCTTCGTCGCGAAATACCCCTTGCGGAAATCCAGCTTCGCCTGCATCGATTTGTTCACCAGCTTCACGTCGATGCGCCGGTACTTGCCATCCTCGGCCGGATTGTGGCTGTAATAGCCGATGATGTAGTAGCTGTTCATGTCCTCCTGCGCCTGGCGGATTCCCATGGTCAAGTCGTTGGTGTCGAGCATGGCCTTGCCGCCGGTATCGGCTGCCAGCGTTTCCAGCGTTTCCTGCGAATCGTTAAAGCTGCTGCGGACGCTCGCCTGCTTGGTCCCGGTGAACATTCCGGTTCCCCGCGGCGAAGCCTGCGTTGCGTCGCCGCCCGGCGGCAGCGCCACCAACCCGCGTGCATCCACCGGATAAATCGACACGTTGGCCCGCGCCGCGGCGTTGGTGGTGGCCTTCAGTTGCGATTGATTCTCGACCCCGGTCTTCTGGATGCCGCTGTTGAAATAGATCAGCGCCTTTTTCTCCGGGAACACGCTCAGCTTTTTCGCGGCGTCCTCAATCGCCGCAAGTTTTCTGTCGGTATTAAAAATGTTGAACTCGGTTTCATCCGCCGTGAAGCTCCCGCTGTCGTCGCCCTCATCAGCCGATGTCGCTGCCATGTCCGCGAGATCCGACCCTTCGCCAATCGTCAGCTTTTGAAGCGCGGTAATCAACGTCTCGCGATCGTCGGTCCATTCCTGCACGACTTTGATCGCGGTCGTGTAGGTCATGATCTCGACCAGGTCCGACGTGGTCATCTGGCTCGACAGGAACTTGATCGCCGCCTCCTGCGCGCGCAACTGCTCGGGAGGCTGCATCGTGGTCATGTCGAAGAACAGGCACATCAGCCGCCGATCCTGATACTTGATGGTTCCGCTGGCGGGCGGGACCACCACCGGTTTCGCCGCAACCGGCTTGGGCGCGGCTTTTTCTTCGATCGTGCCGGGCGATTTCGCCGTGAAAGAAACGGGCGTGAGCGGCTCGCCTTCGAGCTTTTGCAGCTCGAACACGCTGATGTCCTGGCGCACGCCGTCCTCGTACACCGCGACGTCGTCCTTGGTGAGATTGGTGATCGGCCGCCCGGACTTGTCGCGCGCGGTCAGGTCGACGATCACCAGCTTGGTTTCGACGCTGATCTTGAACTCCTGCGCGAGCAGCGTGGCCGCAATCAGAAAGATTCCTCGTCGCATGGCTTAGAACCTCAGTCTCACCGTCGCCGTGATCTGCCGCATCGCGGCGGCGTTGGTGATGAATCCGTACTCGCTCGAATTCACGATGGTGATCAATCCCGATGGGTTCACGTGATTCAAAGTGTTGGTCGTATCCACACGGAACTCCAGCCGGCGCCGCTCTGAATTCAGGTTAATACTGCGCGCCAGCGACAGGTTCACGATAAACTGGCCCGGTCCCGTGATGGTGTTGCGTCCCGCGTCGCCGAACGTCCCCGACGGAGGTACCGTGAACGCCGCCAGGTTGAAGTATCCGCTTCCCGAATTGATCGATTCGCCCGGAACCACATCCGCGCGAAGCCCCGCGATCGATGACGTTCCGTCCAGGTTCCCGCTCACGGTCGCGGTCTGCGGAGCGCCGGTCTGCGCCGTCATGCTGCCCGACAGCGTCCAGTCCTTCAAAGCTTTCGCCAGAAACGCCGGGTGCGACAGGAACCCGCGCTGCGCGTCCACCGGCGAGGCCAGAATCCAGTTCCACGTCACCGCCTGGGTGTGATTGTTGTTGGACAGCGCGTATTCCGCCGCCTGATCGTAGAAATTCTGCGCCAGCGCGACGTCGTCCATCGCCTTCGACCACACGTACTGGACGTTGGTCGAAATCCCGCGCTGGAAGCGCCGGGTCAGGCGCAGTTGCAGCGCGTTGTAATTGGAATTTCCCACTGGCGCGTCGAAGGTGAACGCGCCGATATCAGGAATCGGCAGGCGCTCGTATCCGGTGAGCGCCGAACCGAGTGGAGCCTGGTTCGGCGCCTCCGGAACGTCCAGGTGCGTCCCTTCGATCCCCGTGTACATCGCCTCAACAATCCAACGCTTGGGCAAATTCTGCTGGATGCTGACGTTCCACGTCTGCGAATACGCGTTGGCGTAATCGAGCGCCACCGCGTAAGTGTTGGTCAGCGACTTGCCGCCGGTCTGAAGCAGGCCGCTCGTCAGATTCAGCGGATCGGCCGTGCTCGTGGTGGCCTGCCGCACCAGCTCGAACGGCGGCTGCCCGCCCAGGTTCGACATGAACTTGTTGTATTGGCTCGGATTGTAGTAGATCCCGTAACCCACGCGCACCACCGTGCTGTGCTTGGGAAATGGCTTCCATGCCAGTCCCGTCCGCGGACCGAAATCGTGCCTGTCGGGACGGATGAGCGCGCCGGGAAGGCCCGGTTGATAGCAGCTCTGCGTTGGATCGGCGCACACCGGCGTGACGTAGGAAAAATTGGGCCCGATCAGCAGGTTCGAGATGTGGCCATATTCTTCCTGCCACGGCGTGAAATATTCCCAGCGCATCCCCAAAATCAAGCTGAGATTGCTCGTGACGCGCCAATCGTCCGTGCCGAAGGCATTGAAGCCGTTGCTGTGGAAATACAGGCTGCGCTCGCCTTGAATCGAGCTCTCTTCGGGCAATCCCAACAGGAAATCGGCGAAATCGTAGCCCGTGCCAGAAATCGGCAGGCCGTCGGAGCCGTACCCGGCGGTTTGAGTTCCCGTGAAATTGAACGTCCCGCGGCCGTTGGGGTCGGTGGTCGAGTAGTTCAAATAATGCGTCCAGCCTCCGCCGAAGCTGAAATTGTGCTTGCCGCGCCGGATTTGCAAAAGGTCGTTGGCGCCGTAGCTCCACACCGCGGAATTGGCATAATTGGTGTCGTTCAGTGCGGAAAAATTGGTGAAGCTCAAGCTCGGGGGACCGTAACTGCGCGAGTCGCCCGTCGGGCCCTCGATTCCCAGCGCCGCCGCGACATTCGGACCACTCTCGAAATACGGCGAGGTGATGTTCGTGTTCCGATTGAACGTCAGGTTCACGTTGTTGAAGCTGCGCGCCCCGAAGCGATGCCTCCAGTTGAGCACGGTGTTATATCCGTGGCCGTTCACCAGGTCGCAGCAGCCGTAGGTTTCAAACGTGGCCGTGTAACGGCTCTGATAATTGAACGTGAAGGCGAGCGTGTCCTTTTGACTGATGGTCGTATTGACGCGCGTGTTCAGGTTCTGCGTGTTGTTCGGATTCGACGCGATCAACTGAAAATCGTTGTTCGTGGTCGCCAGGTTCTGGTTGGGCAGCGGAATATAGTTCAATAATCCCTGCACGATCTGACTAGTGGAACTGCTATTGAAGATCCTGCTCTGCGGAATCTGGTTGTTCGGAAACGGAGTGTTCGTCGTCGGATCGTAGATGGTCGGCAGGCCCGAAAAATTCCCGGCGCGCTCCGCCGCCGTCGGCTCGCTGAAGGAGTTGTCCACGCCGTTGCGAATCCGATTCCCGTAATAATTGACGAACCAGAAAACTTTCGGAGCGTTGAACAGTTTGGGGATGAACAGCGGCCCTCCCGCCGAAAATCCGTAGCGATTCTGCCCGTACGCCGCTTTGGGCTCGGGAATTCCGCTCACCGCGAACGGCCGCGCGTTCAGCGCCGAGTTGCCCAGCGTGTAAAAAATCGATCCGGTGATGCGATTGTTATTCGGATTCCGGTTGCCGATGAACGCCGGATTGCCGTTGCGATCGCGCGGCCCGCGTCCGCCTCGTCCGCCAAATCCGCCGCGTCCACCACCGCCACCGAAGCCTCCGCCGCCGCGTCCGCCTCCACCTCCGAAGCCTCCGCCGCCCGCGCCGCCGCCGGCTCCTCCGCCCGGACCACCCGGTCCGCCCGCCGTCAAGGCCTGCGGACCTCCGGGACCGCCCGGTCCGCCGGGACCACCCCGGCCGAATCCGCCCGGACCGAATGTGTTGAAGTCGCGCATGTCGGCCGCGCTGGTCTCGACGCCCGCGCTGATGCTACCGGTCACCAGCAGGGATTGATTCGCGGAATCAGTATTCACCTGCGACATATCCCCTGAAACCGGCGGCATCTCCGCGCCCGCGGCCGACAACTGGCCGGCGTCCAACAGGTCCTCGGCCGCCTGCCGATTCTGCGGCCGCGACCGGTCGCGCAGTTGCAATGTGAAATCGATCTTGGTGGGATTCGCCCCTATCTGGACTTCTTTCCGCGCCCGTTCGAACCCGAACATGTCGACGTCGACGTTCCACTGCCCCGGCGTCATGCCGCTGAACTGGAACGCGCCGTTCTCGTCGGTGACCGTTTGCAGAATCCGATCGCCCTGGGTCGCGCGGACGGTCGCGCCGGGGATCGGCTGGCCCTCGGACTTCACTACTCCGCTTTGCGCGGAGGCGAGGAGCGCGCACAGCAAGTACACGCCGGCTATCAGAAGATTTCGTAGGTAAGGAATAACACCCTCCGCCAGCCGGCGTGTTTCTTATGTTTTCGGAAAACTACTCCTGCTTGGTCAGCGTGATCTCACGGTTCCCACGCGCCGTTTCCATCGTCAGCTTCATGGTGTTGCCGGAAACAGTGCCGGAATACTTCGTGGTCATCGTGTTGCCGTTGAACTCACGGGTTACTTCGAACGAAATGTTGTCGCCATCCACCTTGCCATTGGAAATCTGAACTTCCCCGCCGCGGCCGCTGGTGGAACCGGTAAGCGTCGACCCGTCCTGCTTGAAGGTGAAATTCGGCGGTGCACCCTTGCCCCCGGCCTCACCCACCCACTTGCCGGTCACGTCGGCGGCGAACACGCTCATCGCCGTCATCACCAGCAACGAAAACAACAAAACCAACTGTTTCTTCATCTTAGCTCCTCACCCCGTGGGGTATTCGATTGACTTTCCGCGATTTAGAGATCGCTATCACGTAATGATGACCGGAAGCGCCCCGGAGGTTACTAACCGTGCTTAAGAGTGTGTTGAAAAAGGGAACAGACTACTCTATCCCCGATTTTGCGTCCAGTGCGGTGGGCGTGGACCGAGCGGTCTGTCCCCTGATTCAACACCCTCTTAAAGACGAGGAAAAAGACGGACAGATGACGTTATCCTAAGCTTTTTCGGTCATTCTGGAGATCCAAATGAAACGCTTTCTTGCCGTATTCCTGTGCCTGACCCTCCAGGCGAATTCCGAAACGATGGCGATTCTTCGCCCCTACGTTCCGCGCCAGGTTCCCGCTCCGGATTTCGAGAACACGCCGCGGATACGCCAGCTTCTGCGCGGAGGAAATCTGTACCTGGCGCTTCCAGACGCCATCGCCCTGGCGATAGAAAACAACCTGGATGTCGAGCTTCTGCGCTACGCGCTCCCCATCGCCGACACCGAAGTGCTGCGCGCGCAAGGCGGCGGCGTCACGCGCAGCATCTACTACACCATCGCGCAGCCGCCCACCGGAGTGGGAGGCCCGTTGAGCCCGCTGCTTACACAGGCCGCGACGCAATCCACTCCCGGAACCTCGGTCGCGAGCAACGCGCTCGAGCTGGGCGTTCTGGCCGAACCGCAGATCAATCTCTCGACCCAAACCAACATTCCGCTCTCGCCCGGCTCGCCCGTCCCCGCGTTCGATCCGTCGCTGTTCGCGAATTACTCCTGGATGCATCAGACCGCCCTCAGCCCGCTCGCGTTTCCCGCGCTGGTAGCCCCGGCCGAGATCCAGACCGGAAACGCGGGATATCAGCAGGCGTTCAGCCCTGGAACCAGCGTGACGCTCGCGTTCAGCAATACCGCGCAAACGATCAACGCGCCCAATTACGCGATCAATCCCTACATCAACTCCGATCTTTCCCTGACCGTGACGCAGCCGCTTCTGCGCGGATTCCGGCGCCGCGTCAACCAGCGCTACATCCGCATCGGCGCGACCGAGCAACAGATCAGCAGCCTCCTGTTTCGCCAGCAGTTGATCGAAGTGGCTTACGGAATCGTGCGGCTGTACACGGATCTGGTCGCGCTCTACGAGGACGTCAAGGTGAAGGAGGAAACGCTCGCGTTCGCCGAAAAGCTTCTAGCCGACACACAGGCCGAAGTCGATGAAGGCGTGATTGCGCCGCTGGAGTTGAGCCGCGCTCGCGCGCAAGTCTCCGGAAGCCGGCAGGACCTGATCAACTCGCGTGGGCTGCTGGAGGAGCAGGAAGCCATCGTCAAGAACGTGATCACGCG
>JASHWA010000029.1 GCA_030044325.1 Bryobacteraceae bacterium | reverse complement strand
GTTCCGCCGCACATGCTCGTAAACCAGTTGAAACCCCATGTGCACCTTCCCGATATTCGCAACCGCGGCGTAATCCACCGGAACAGCGTCCAGATCGTCCAGCCAGTCGTGCACATCCACCGTTCCCCGGAACGATACGATCGCCGTTTTCGTCGCCGCGTTCCACGCCACCAGCCCGAAAATGTTGCTGTCGGCGAGCATCGCGTTCACCATCGCGTGCGCCAGCGGATCGGCCGCGGCCATCATCGCCGCGGCCTGCTGCGGGTCGGCTTCAATCGCGCCGGCCAGCGCGAATCCCGCTGGCATCGGCGGATTCGGCACGGTTTGAATCAGATAAGCCGAGTTCGCCGCCGGATAGGCGACGTTGATCGCAAACTGCGGATCGAATGGCATGAGATCTCCTTTTACTGCATTTTAGGAGAATATATCATGCTTTTGAGCAGCCACTCGCGGTTTTTTTCGACATCCAGCCGTAAGCGCCGGCATAGCTCCTCGCGCTGCCCGAACAGCCGGTACCCCTCGCGCGGCCGCAAATACCCGCGCGCCGCCGCATCCGACTCAAATAGCGCCATTTCCCCAATTTTCGCCAATTTGTTCTCGAAATTCGCGCGTTTATCGAGCAATGCCTTGACAATAAACGGCATAAGCGTGGAATAATCCGCCTGCATGCTCTCCGTCGCCTGCTGATAAGTGTCTTTATCCACTTTGCCCCACGTCACCGCTTCGGCCGGCGGGCACGACGAAAGCGACCCATCCGTCACCGGCGCCGTCACCATCTGCACATCGAACTCATATCCGCGCACCTCCGGAATCCCCAGCACCTGGCTCAGCGCCGGCTCCGGCTGCAAATTGAAATTTTTCGGAACGCCCCCGCCCAGAATCACGGTGCCCAGGGCAAATGGGGGGTTATCAAAAAGCCCCCAGCGATGATACGCGCACGCCTCGAACACCTCCGCGTGCATGTCCAGCTCGAAACGGTAATCCTCGATCAGCCCCGCTTGCTTCATCGCCCACAGCTTCATCGAATTTAAAAATACGCTGCCATCCGCCGGCGCGCCGACCAGAATCGGAATCGCCAGGCGATGGCACGTCGAAAGCAGCCCCGGCTCGACGCCCGTCGCGCGCTCCTGCTCCCCGTACAGCGCCCCCAGCCTGTAGCGCAGCTCGGTTCCCGTCATCGAATGCTGAAATTCAGCGCGCTGCAGCGCCGCGGTCAGAAATCGATCCTGATCGAACAGCACCTTCTCGTCGAACGCCATGTCCGTGACGCGAATGGTGCCTTCTTCGCGCAGCGCCCCGTCGTCGGTCCACATGGGAACTTCGAAAATCGGATCGCCATGCGCCTTCAGGCTCCGGTGCCCGTCGTGATAACACACCGCATCGGTCGTGCTCAGGTACCCGATCCATCCCGTTTCAAGCAGCGGGATCAGCCACGCCTGGTGCTGGCCCGAAACCGTCACCGGGCCCGAAATCGCCAGCGTCAACGGGCACCCCATCCCGATCGCGCGATCGAGAATCGTGTAGATCCGCCGCAGAAACGCTCCGCCAAACGCGGGAAAACAGTTCTTGATCAGCTCGTCGAGCGAAGCGCACTCGTCGACGCGCCGGACTTTCACTTTATCTCTCATTGAAATTGCCGCTCGAATGCCTGCAAACTCGCCTTGAGCTCGGCGACCTCGCGTTCAAGCGCCGCCACACGCTCTTCGAGATTGCTCACCGGCGCGGCGCTGTGCGCCTCTGCTGATACATCCGGCTCGCCGCTCAACAGCTGCACCCACCTCCCGCGCGCAACCGCAGCCACCAGCGGCTCCTCCCGCTCGGCGAGCGAGCTCAGCACGCGCTCCACCTCGTCCATGTCCGCGAAATCGTGCATCCGCTCGGTGCGCCCGCGCAGCTCGCCCACCGTCTGCGCGCCGCGCAGCATCAGCACGCACAACAGCGCCAGCTCGCGCCGTCCCAGGTTCAATTTCTCGCCCAGCCGGTGCCCGAATTTCTCCACCCGATGCCCCGCGCCGCTGATGCGCACCACCAGCCCCTTGTTCTTGAGCAGCTCCAGCGCCTGCGAAACCGTCTCCTCGTCGTATTGCACCACCGGGTCCCGGCTCGATTTCTGGTTGCACGCGTTCTCGAGCGCGTTGAGCGTCAGCGGATAATACTCGGGCGTCGCCATGTCTTTTTCAAGCAGCGCGCCGAGCACGCGCACTTCAGCCGGATGCAGAGTCTCCACTCCCATCAACTTACCCGAACCCGAGCCGCCCCAGCAATGGCGCGGGTTACCCCCTCACCTCGCGATATCCCCCAAAAAACTCGCCCCCACCGCAATCGACGTCCCGAAATTTTCCGCCACCGTCTGCCCGATATCCGACAACGTCGCGCGCGTCCCCAGGTTCACCCCCGCCCGCGCCCGCCTCCCGAACACCAGCAGCGGAACATACTCCCGGCTGTGATCGGTCGACGGCGTGGTCGGATCGCAGCCGTGATCCGCGGTCACAATCGCCAGATCATTTTCGCGCAATTTGTTCTCGAACTCCGAA
>JASHWA010000274.1 GCA_030044325.1 Bryobacteraceae bacterium | reverse complement strand
TGCACGAACGCGTTCAATTTCTCCGCTCCCGCATCCGCCGCAGCACGGTCCGATCCCGGCAACAAAAACCCGACCAGCAATCCACCCGCGGCGCCCAGAAATTCGCGGCGATTCGTACCGGGAACCCGCTGAGAAAGGGGACTCACTACTCTGTCCCCGGATGCAGTCCCTCGCAAATCCGCGGCGCGGTCGGCGTGGACAGAGCTGTCTGTCCCCTTTTTCACCAATCGACTAAGCGTGATCATGGCCCGCTCCTTTCGCCTTCAGCTCCGCAGCCAGATGAATCGCCTGCCGGATCGCCTGGTACGTCCCGCAGCGGCAGATGTTGTTGCGCATCACCTCGTCGATATCGGCCTCGGTCGGATGCGCGGTTTTCTCAAGCAGCGCCGCCGCCGTCATGATCTGGCCCGACTGGCAATAACCGCACTGCGAAACCTCCGCTTCGATCCAGGCGCGCTGCACCGGATGCGACCCATCCGGCGAAAGCCCCTCGATCGTGGTGATCTTCTTCCCCGCCACGCTCTCCACCTGCGTAACGCAGGACCGCACCGGCTCCCCGTTGACATGCACCGTGCACGCTCCGCACAGCGCCATTCCGCATCCGAATTTCGTCCCGGTGAGCCCCAGCGTATCGCGCAAAACCCACAGCAAAGGCATTCGCCCTGATACGTCCACGCTCTGCGGTTTCCCGTTCAAAACAAATTTGATCGCTGCCACGAGGCCTCCTTCGTCCCAACCGCTTCTCCTCCTTTCTACCACGCCTGCACTCCCCACGCTAGAAAAAGGAGACTGATCACTCTGAACATACTTGGCGCATCGAAACATTCTTCCGGAGCGCCTCGCGCAGAGAAAGGGGACTGCCTACTCTGTCCCCGACCGAAAGTGCCTCAAACGCGTAAAGCCGTTCTGCAGTGGACAGAGCGGGCTGTCCCCTTTCTCTGGAACGGATGCGGCAAGTACGTCAGTGCCCTTTCTTAAAACGCGTTTTACTCACCTTGGTTCACCGCAAATTCCAGAACACCTTGCAATCCTCCAGATCCGCGTGATCCGCGTACAAACTCTCCGGCTTCAGCCGCTCCATGTCGTCCTCATCGCAGCTTTCAAACGTCTTGAAAGCTTTCCGCTTCACCATCTCGTCCACCTGCGCTTGCGACAATATGTGCAGCGTCCGCCCCTCAGCCGCCGGCAACTCGAGTTTGTGCGAATAGGAAAACTCCATCCCCGGCGGCGCCGCGTGCCGTGTCAGGAAATACGTCAGCTCGTCTGCGTACAGCGGCGCCGATGCCGGCGTCACTTCCTTCACTTTCCGGGCGACCTCTTCCATGTGCGGCCATTTGATCGCATCCCGATCGCCGAAAAGCTGGTTCGCCAGCCCGAAAACCGCCAGCGCCGACGTCGCCGCCACAATCGCCCACGGCCGGTCGCTGCGGTATAAACGCGACCCCGCGATGAACAATCCTTCCGCCGCCGGAATCGCCAGAAACGGAACCGTCAACAGAAAATAGCGGTCGAAGGTGGGCCGCGCAATCGACAGTTCCATCCCGATCGCCAGCGCGATCGCCGCGGAAAGATAATATTCCATGCGCATAACCCGATCGCCCCGCCGCGCCGCAAACACGATTCCCGCCGCTCCCAGCAGCATCAGCATTAATCCCGGCGGCGATTCCGCCGCGCCCAGGAAAACTTCCATATCGTGCGGCGCGACATCGCCCCAGTTCACGCCCCGATACAGCGTCTGATATTGAATAATGTTGAACCAGACCTGGCGTGGACCTTCGGCGAACAGCCACACCACCGGCGTCCACGGAATCGCCGCGCCCGCCACGAACGCAACAGCCGTCTTCCACCTCCGGTTCTCGATCACGCACCACGCCAGAATCACCGGAACCGCGGCAGCCGCCAGCATCGTGCACGCAGCCGACGCGCTCGCGCACAAACCGGCCGCGAAAATCGCCCCCATTCGCCGGTTTCGCGCCCCCGCGCAGGCAAACCGGAAGCTTGCGAGCGTCAACAGCACCGCGATCGCGTAGGCCTGCGCCGCCGTCGCGAATGCCACCACGTCAAACACCGAAACAAACAACACCGCGGAAAAAACAGCGGCCGGGAGCTTCCATTCGCCTGCACAGAGGGATGCTTCAGTCCCGGTCGCCGCCGCAGCGAAAAAAGGCTCCCCTTTTTCAGCAACCTCGCCGAAGCGGCGGAAAACGAAATCCGCCGTCAGAAAAATCGCGATCGACAGAAGAATCGTCGCCAGAACGTGCGTCGAGCGCCAGCTTTCGCCGAAAACCGACATCCAGCCGGCATTCAGATACGCGTTCAGCGGCGTCTGCGGAAAACAGAAATCGAGATACGGCCGTTTCCCTTCCCGAATCAGCCGCGCCGCCAGCAGATGAAACCCTTCGTCCCAGCAGAACCCGCGCGTCTGCGCATAAACCATCAGCGCCGCGGAAATCGCCGCCACGAATCCGCATAAAATCGCGTAGGGATGCCCGGCGCGCTTACGCCCTTGGGACTCGGCCGGTGCGGGCGTTTGTGGAAGCGATGGCGCGCTCAATCAAAATTCCATTATAGGTGCCCGTGCTTCGCCCCCCAGTTCCTGGTTCCCAATTACCAGTTCCGCTACCGCGCCCGCTCGATCGCCCCGAACACCTCCCGCAGCGCCGGATACAAAGACCGATAAATTTCGTGACCTCGCCGATACCGCTCCGCCTCTCGCGGCTCAATCGAATCCATTTCGCGAATCACCGCCGCGCACACCTCCGCAACCCCCGCGTATTCCCCC
>JASHWA010000273.1 GCA_030044325.1 Bryobacteraceae bacterium | reverse complement strand
ATTTCACCGCGATAACCGGGGTCAATCGTACCGAAATTAACGGTTATTGAGTGCTTTAGCGCCATTCCACTGCGGGGACGCACCTGCGCTTCAAAGCCCGGCGGCAGCTCGATGGCGATGCCGGTTGGCACTGCCTGGGCCACGCCGGGAAAAAGTACTATACGTTCCACTGCGCGCAAATCCATTCCGGCGTCTTCATCAGGGCCGTGCGCATAGGACGGCAAAATGGCATCCAGGTGAATTTTCTGAATTCGGACTCGCATGGGCGGAAGTAGCTATGATAACCGCAATGACGGTTTCCATGAAAAGCCGCGTGCTTGCGGTTTCGCCGATGCCTCCGGAAAAATGCGCCTACGCGCTGGCGCGGTACAGCCGCTCGCCTGACTCGATCCACGATTCGCTCGAGTGGGTGCGGACGCACGATTCGGCGAAGTTTCTGGAGAGTTTTTATTTCCAGTACGGGCACGGCTCGATCGCGGATCTGGGGCACCTGGTGCTGTGTTTCGAGGGCATCTCCGAGCTGGCCGCGACCGAAATCGAAGACGAGCAGGTGTGGGACGGGCAGGCGCGCTCCTCGCGCTACCAGGACTTTTCGCGGTCGGGATTCATCACGCCGCCGGGGGTTGAGGACGAAGCGTACTCTACGGCGGCGCGCAGGCTGCTCGAGGGCTATCACGCGATCCACGCGCGGATGGTCGAGTTTTTGTCCGAGAAGTTCCCACGCCCGGAAGATATGAAAACGGACATGTACAGACGCAACATCGCCGCGCGCGCGTTCGATGTGGCGCGCTACGCGCTGTTTTTCGGAATTCCCACGGGAGTCGGCCAGGTGACCAGCATCCGGACGCTGGAACGCCAGATCCGGCGATTGAAGGCGTCGGAGTACGCGGAAGTTCGCGAGATCGCGGAGGAGATCACGCAGGCGTTGACCGCGGCGCCTGCATGCGTATGGGCGGCGGGCTCGCCCGCCGAACCGCTCGCGCCCACGCTTGCGCGCTATGTGAATCCCGACGAACACGCGGCGCAATCGCGTCACGATCTCGCCGCGTGGGCGGCGCAGAATGTGACGTTTTCGGGCGAAGCGTCGCAAGAAACGGTGCACGTGGTTCGCGCGCTCGATTCGCACGCCGAGATCGCCGCGACGCTGCTCTATCCCGTCTGCGAGCGCCCGTTTCACGAGCTGTACGACATGGTGAGCGGATGGAGCGCGGCGCAGCGCAATGAAGTAATCGAGGTCGCGCTGCGCTCGCGCACGCGCCGGGACGAGCTGCTGCGGGGCTTTCGCGGAGGGATGTACGCGTTCGATCTGCTGATCGACATCGGCGCCTACCGCGATCTGCACCGGCATCGCCGCTGCCAGCAATTCCGCCAGGAGTACGGCGCGCGGCTGGGATTCGACACGCCGCAGGCGCTGATCGAGGCCGGATTGGAGCCGTTCTACGATTCGCTGATGCAGGAAACGTTTTTGGCGATTTCCAAGATGGAAGGAAATGCGGCGCATTATCTGCTGCCGTTCGCCTCGCGCTCGCGATTTCTGTTCAAGATGGATTTCGCCGAAGCCGAATACATCTCGCGGCTGCGCAGCGGGATCAAAGGCCACTTCAGCTATCGCGCCGTCGCGTGGGAAATGAAATGCGCGATGGAAAAAATCGAGCCCGAGCTGGCTCGTCTGATGGAAGCGACGCCGCCCTGGATCGAGGACCCGCTGGTGCGCTGAAGACTAAAATACTCTGCGGAACGCACGTATCCGCTCCCTTCAGGACTTCTTCAGATCCACGACCAACGAGCTCCATCACGGCCGCGCCTCAAATGGCTCGCCGGGTTCGTTGAGGCGCAATCGTCATGGAATCTCCGCAACCCCAACGACAATGCTAAACTAAAGCTTCCGGAGTCTTTAAGTGGATCGAAAAACCCGTAAGAACCTCAAGAGCGATAAATTTGCCCAGGAAGTGACCACCATCTGGGATTGGATCGCCGAACACCAGAAGGAAGTCATCCGCTATGGCTCCATCGGCGCGGCGGTGGTGCTGATCGGCGTGGGAATTTTCTATTACCAGCGCCACCAGGCCACTGTTCGCGAAGACGCGCTGGCGGCCGCGCTCAGAATCGACAATGCCAGCGTGGGCGCCAATCCGATGGCGGGAATGCTCAACTTCCCCACGCAAGCGGAAAAAGACCAAGCCTGGCAGAAGGCGTTCGTGGAAGTGGCTTCGAAGTATCACGGAACGCAGGAAGGCGCGATCGCGGAAATGTATCTCGCCTCCCAGGCGGACGACCAGGGAAACCTGGCGGAGGCGGAGAAACGCTACCAGGACGTGATGGATTCCGCGCCGAAAGCGTATGCGTCGATGGCGGCTCTGGCGCTCGCGCAGGCCTACGCGGCCGACGGCAAGCTGGATCAGGCGGAGAAGCTGTTGCGGGACTATATCGCGCATCCGACGGTGACGCTGTCCAAAGACGAGGCGACGGTGGAGCTCGCCGATATCATCGCGAAGAAGAACCCGGAGGAAGCGCGCAAGATGCTCGAACCGCTGCGCACTTCGCGCACCGCGATCAGCCGCGCCGCGGTCCAGTCGCTTGGCGACCTTGCCCAGCAGCCCAAGTAATCTTGCGCGGCTGCGTTTCCCGCTGGAAGGTTCCCGCGGGCGCCGCTATCCCGAACCGGTTCATCCCTATCGCAACGAATTCCAGCGGGATCGCGACCGCATCGTGCACGCGCGCGCGTTCCGGCGGCTGGAAAACAAGACGCAAGTCTTCACTCCCGGACTGTCCGACCACTTCCGCAACCGATTAACCCACACCATCGAGGTTTCGCAGATCGCGCGGACGGTGGCGCGCGCGCTCTCCCTCGACGAGGATTTCACGGAAGCGCTGGCGCTGGCGCACGATATCGGCCACCCTCCCTTCGGACACGCGGGCGAAGCCGAGCTCGACCGCCTGATGCGCCGCTTCGGCGACCGCTTCGACCACAATCTGCATGCTCTGCGCATCGTCGAATCGTTTGAAAATCCCTACCCGCGCTTTCCGGGGCTGAATCTGACCTTCGAAGTGCGGGAAGGAATCGCCAAGCATTCGAGCGACGCCGTACCGGCCGAATATCTGCCCGATTTGCGTCCACCGCTCGAAGCGCAGTTGATCGATCTGTGCGACGAGATCGCTTACAACACGGCGGATCTCGACGACGGCTACGTGGCGGGGATGATCCAGATCGACGCGGCTCGCGAGGTCGAAAAATTTCGCGAACTGGAGGAGGCCGCGGCGATGCAATTTCCGGGCGCGCCGGAACGGGTGCGCGTGCAGGAGGTGGTTCGGGGGCTGATCGACTGGCTGGTTTCGGGATTGATCGAAGGGACGATCGAAGCCGCGGCCGGGATCGCGGACGTGGAGGAGGTTCGCCGCGCCGGACGGCGAATCGCGCGTTTCAGCCCGCAAACCGCCGCGGAAAGCGCCAGTTTGAAGCGATTTCTGCACCGGACGGTGTACGCCTCGGGTGAGCTCGATCAGGCTCGGCGCGAATCGGCGGGCAAAATCGAGATAGTCTTTGAAGCCTTCCTGCGCGACCCTAAGCTGATGCCCGCCAACTACTTAGAAGAATCGGCCGGCGAGCCGCCGCAGCGCGTGGTGTGCGATTACATCGCCGGAATGACCGACCGGTTCCTGGTGCGAACCGCCGATCAACTTTTTCCCTCCGGGCGCGTTTAATAAATATATGATGCGGAAGTTTGTGCCAGTCGCGGCGGTGCTCTTATGCGCCGCGACACTCGGGGCGAAGAAAAAGGCCGAGGATCTCGCGCTGTTCAAAAAGAAACTGCCGAAAAACGAACAGGCGGTCCACGCGCTCGACCGGCTGACGTTCGGACCGCGGCCGGGGGATGTTGCGCTGGTCGAAAAAATGGGCGTGAAGAAATGGATCGAGCTGCAACTGCATCCGGAAAAAATCAAAGAGAATCCGGAGCTGGCCGATAAACTCGCGTCGCTCGAAACGCTGCGTATGTCGCCGGAGGAAACCGTGGCGGCGTATCCTACACCGCAGTTGATTCGCGCGGTCGCCATGGGCCGGCAGCCGCTTCCGGAGGATCCGCTCACGCGCGCGGCGGTCGAGCGGCAGATGCGGCGGATCAAGGTCAAACAGGGTGTCGACGACGATTCCGCGGTCGAGCCTGTGATTCCGCTGCGGGATCTGCTGGCGCCTGAGGAAATCCGCGCGCTGCGCAACGGCAACGCGGATCAGAGGCGCGCCGCGCTCGCATCCATTCCCGAGAACAAACTCGACGACGTGGTGGTCGCCATGCCGCCGCAGATGCGCAACCAGTTGCTGGGATTCGCGAGCGAGGGGTTGCGGCGCAAGTTGATCATGGCCAACAATCCCTTGCAGGTGGTGTTCACCGATCTGGCGCAGGCCAAATTGTATCGCGCGATTTACAGCAACCGGCAGCTGGACGAGGAGCTGGCCGATTTCTGGTTCAACCACTTCAACGTCAATTTCGATAAGGGCGCGGACCGGTTTTTCATCACCAGTTACGAGCGCGACGCGATCCGGCCGCACGTGCTCGGAAAGTTCCGCGACCTGCTCGAAGCCACCGCCACCAACCCCGCCATGCTGTTTTATCTCGATAACTGGGAGAGCGTGGCTCCACAGTCCCCGCTGCGGCAGAATCCCAATCGGCCGCGGCGGGGATTGAATGAGAACTACGCACGGGAACTGATGGAGCTGCACACGCTCGGCGTGGACGGCGGATACACGCAGAAGGACGTGACCGAGGTGGCGCGCTGCTTCACCGGGTGGACCATTCGCAATCCGCAGCGCGGCGGAGAATTTTTTTACAACGATCGCGTGCATGACAAGGGTGCAAAAATCGTCCTGGGCGTGACCATCGCCGCCGGCGGCGGCCGCGACGACGGCGAAAAAGTTCTGGATATTCTCGCGAACCATCCTTCGACGGCCCGGTTCATTTCGAAAGAGCTGGCGCAGCGCTTCGTCGCCGACAATCCTCCGCCGGAGCTGGTCGAGCGCATGGCGAAAACGTTTCGCGCCACGCACGGCGATCTGCGCGAGGTGATGCGGAGCATGCTCGAATCCAAGGAATTTCTTTCGGCCGGAGCGTATCACGCCAAAGTGAAAACGCCG
Organism: Bryobacteraceae bacterium; assembly: GCA_030044325.1. GTDB lineage: Bacteria > Acidobacteriota > Terriglobia > Bryobacterales > Bryobacteraceae > Palsa-187. Next base: position 4,118 of record JASHWA010000273.1, on the reverse strand, counting down.
CTCGAGATGATCGCGAGCGCGGTGCGCGCCACCGCCGCCGATGTGGATTTCGCCATGCCGCTCGCCAACCAGATCGGAACCTTGGGCGAGCCGCTGTATCGCAAGATCGAGCCGACGGGATATTCGAATGCGAACGCGGAATGGGTCAGCTCGGCGTCGCTGCTGGGGCGGATGAATTTCGCGATGGCGCTCGCGCAGAATCACGTACCGGGAGTGCGCGTCGATGCGTCGCATTTCGTCGCAGATCCGGAACAGGCGGCGAAGCTATACCTGTCGGCGGATGCAACGCCCGGAACGCGCGAAGCGATCGACAAAGCGATCGCCGAGCAAAAAGCAAAGAATCCGAGCGCACCGGTATCCTCGCTGTGCGTGGGGTTGGTCATGGGCTCGCCGGATTTTCAAAGGAGATAGAAATGGCCGCGAATGGACGCGAATCAACGCAAATTTTTATAATCGCGTTCATGCGCGGCTAAGATAAAGAGGTATTGGCATGAATCGTAGAATCTTTCTGAAGAGCTCCGCGATGGCGATGGTGGGGGTGGGATCGACGCCGCTGTGGCTTTCGCGCGCGCTGTATGCGTCCGACGCACCCAGCCCGCGCAAGAAGATCCTGGTCGCGGTCTTCCAGCGCGGGGCCGTCGACGGACTGAACGTGATCGTTCCGCACGGAGAGCCGCGATACTACGAAATGCGCCCCACCATCTCCGTTCCGCGCCCCGACGGCACGCCCGATTCGGCGATCGACCTCGACGGTCTTTTCGGGCTGCATCCGTCGCTCAAAGCTTTGAAGCCCATCTACGATTCGGGCCATCTGGCGATCGTCGAGGCGGTGGGATCTCCCGATCCGACGCGCTCGCATTTCGACGCGCAGGATTACATGGAATCGGGCACGCCGGGGCTCAAGGCGACCAGCGACGGATGGCTGAACCGGGCTTTGTCCAATGAGGGGGCGGCAGGCGTAAGTTCGCCGGTGCGCGCGGTGAGCATGACGCCCGATCTGGCGCGCTCGCTGCGCGGGCGCAATGAAGCGGTCGCGATCAACAATCTGACGGATTTTCAAGTGCGCGACGCGGGCGAATCTTCGACGTTCGAAGCGATGTATGAAAACACCGGCGACAAGATCCTGAACGGCACCGGCCGCGAGACGTTTGAAGCGGTGAAGCTGATGCAATCGCTGGCCAAGCAAGGATACTCGCCGGCGAACGGCGCGAAATATCCGGGCGGGAGACTGGGTCAGTCGCTCAAACAGATCGCGCAACTGGTGAAATCGAATGTCGGGCTGGAGGTCGCCTTCGCCGATGTGGGCGGATGGGACACGCACGTCAACGAAACGGGGCAGCGCGCCAGCCAGGGCCAGCTCGCCAATCTGCTGCAGAATTTCGGAGACACCCTGGCCGCGTTTTACCAGGACCTGGGCGACCGGATGGCGGATGTGAGCGTGGTGACCATGAGCGAATTCGGCCGCACGGCGAGGGAAAACGGGAATCGCGGAACGGATCACGGCCATGCCAACGTGATGCTCGCCTTCGGCGGCGATATTCGCGGCGGGAAGGTTTACGGCGACTGGCCCGGATTGGCCGAGGAGCAGCTTTACGAGAACCGCGACCTGAATCTGACTACTGATTTTCGCGACGTGCTGGGCGAATTGGTGACCCGGCACCTGGGGAATCGGCAGATCGGGAGCGTTTTTCCGGGATATGCGGAGCCGCGTTATCGCGGTCTGCTCGCGTGAGGCGACGCCCGACGCGCTGTCTGTGTGGAAACTGAGCCTTCACCCGCGGCATAGCCGCCGCGGCTCGCACAAATTATAGACGCACGAGCCGCGCCAGCAATGGCGCGGGTTCTTGTCCCTTTTCCGGAAACCTCCTCGCCAGGCAGCGACAGTCATGGAGCGCGCCGTTCCTGCGCCGAAAGCGCTCCGCGGAACAGCGTGATCTCCGGCGGATCGCTCAGAATCACGGTAACCACGTCCATCCGCACGGCGCGCCAATCGGCTCCGCATTTGCGCGAATACTCGCGAGCCACGCGTAACAGATGACGGCGCTTTTCGTCGTTGATCGCGCGCTCCGGCGGACCGTGCTCTCCGCTCTCGCGCGATTTCACCTCGACGATCGCCAGCGTATCGCCCTCCCACGCGATCAAGTCCGCTTCCGCGCCGCCCGCGGCCAGCCGGTAGTTTCGCGCGACGATGGTAAATCCGTTCCGTCGCAGAAAACGATGCGCCAGATCTTCGCCCCGGCGCCCGGCATTGCGATGTTTCGCGTACCGCAGCCCGTCAAAAACTTTTCCGATCATTTAACGACTCTCAATCGCCACTCGATCACTTTCCCGCGCACGATGTAGCACAGGTAATATTCCCAAAATTGCCGGTAACGGGGAAATGCGTTTACCAGCCACTCGAACCCGAGCCAGCGCCATAATGCTAGTAGCTTCACGCGCACGGAAATCTCTTGAAATTTTGCGTTCGAATAGTATCCGAACCCGCCGTGATCCTCGCCGAAATAGCGCAAGGAAAAGCTGTTCAGGTGCCATTTATGAGTCGGGTCGCAAAACGAGCTGAAGTCGGTATAGTGCGGCGTCACGATGAACACTTCGCCGCCCGCGCGCACCAGGCGGTGAAATTCTTCCATGCTGCGGATGACGTCGGAAACATGCTCGATCACGTGCACGGCCTGGAGCGCGTCGAAACTCGAATCGCGGAAGGGATACGGGAAGCGGTCGAGATCGCAGATCACGTCGGCGCGGCTGGCCGGATTGCGGTCGATGCCGATCGCGCCCTTGCGCTTATTGATTCCGCATCCGACGTCCAGTATTCTCATCGAATCGACGATTGTAGCAGCGGAACAGACCGGTTTCGTGCTGCGTAGAGAGGAATGATGCGCAATTTTCGCCAGGGCATTCGAATGCTCGTCCGGCAGCCGGCGTTTTCCCTCGCCGCGGTGCTGGTTTTGAGCCTCGGAATCGGGGGAAGCACGGCGATTTTCAGCCTGGTCAATACGATGTTCTTGAAGCCGCTGCTGGTCCACGATCCGCAGCAGCTTATGGGCGTTTACAGCCGCGACACGCAAAAGCCCGATTCCTACCGCGCCTTTTCCTATCCCAATTACGCCGATGTGCGCGCCCAAAACACCGTTTTCAGCAGCCTGATGGCGCACACGCTGGTAAACATCGGGATCAACGAGGGCGACACTACGCGCCGCAGCTTCGTCGAAATCGTGTCGTCGAATTATTTTTCGACGCTCGGGGTTCCGCTTGCGATGGGCCGCGCGTTCAACGAGGCGGAAGAGCGGCCGTCGAGCGGAATCCCGGTGGCGATCGCCAGCTATCAGTACTGGGAGAAGCACGGGGCGGATCCGGCGCTGACCGGCAAAACGATCGAAGTGAACCGGACCAGGTATACCATCGTCGGCGTCGCGCCGCGCGGATTCACCGGTTACACCGCGCTGCTCAGTCCCGAACTGTATCTTCCGCTGGGCATGTACGAAAGTGTGGCGAACGATTTCGGCGGCGACGCGGTGCGCCCGCTCGCCGCACGCGACCACGCGGCGCTGATGGTGATCGGGCGGTTGAAACCCGGCGTCACGGAGAAGCAGGCCGATTCGGTTCTCGCGGTGATCGCGGAGCGCCTCGCCGCGGCGTTCCCAGCCGAAAACAAGAATCAAACCTTCCTCGTTCATTCGCTGTCGCGGATGAGCATGTCCGACAGCCCGACCAGCGATAGCGAGCTTGACATCCCGTCTTTGCTGCTGCTTTCGATGTCGGCAATCGTCCTGTTGATCGCTTCGCTGAACGTGGCCAGCATGATGCTCGCGCGCGGCACGGCGCGGCGGCGCGAAATCGGGATTCGCATGGCGCTGGGCGCGCGCCGCTCGACCATCGCGGCGCAGCTTTTTGCCGAAGGCCTGGTGCTCTCCGCGATCGGCGGCGCGGTGGGACTGTTGATCGCGTATTTCGGAGCGGCGCTGGTGATGCACTCGATGCAATCGGCGATGGCGCGCATCGTGCCGTTCGACGTGGTGCTCGACGCCGCGCCGGATCTGCGAGTGGCCGCGGCGACGGTAGCGTTCTGCGTCCTGAGCGCGCTGATTTTCGGGCTGGGACCGGCGCGCGGCCTGGCG
>JASHWA010000028.1 GCA_030044325.1 Bryobacteraceae bacterium | reverse complement strand
CGCGGAATTTCGCGCCCGTGGTCGAAAAATCGCAGCTCGTGAACGCTCCATTGCTGCGGCCCCTCGCCTCGTGCGGTCTCCACCAGCCGCACACGCCGCATCGCGCGCTCCGGCAACTGAAAAATGAGAGCGCGCCGCGCCTGCAACTCCGGATATTGCGCGATATCCAGAAAATCCCGGATCGTCGCGCCCGCCGCGCTGGTGAAGCTTTCCATCAATTCCGGCCGTACATACGACGTCGCCAGCCCGCTCAGCGAAAACACCCGCTCGTTCGCCGGAACTTTTTCGTTGATCATGCCAATCACGCCGTAACGCCACACGTGGCTTTCGAGAAAATGCTCCCGCGATTCCTTGCCGATCGCCGCGCGCCACGGAAATCCGTTCACTCTCCATACATAGCGATTGGCGTACCGCGGCAGCATCTCGGGCCACGACGCGAACGCGTCGATCGCGACCACGAAAACCAGCAGCATCGCCGGCCTCGCCAGCGCGATCGCCAGCGCCAGCGCGAAAAACGGCAGGCATGGAATCAGAAAGCGCGTTCCCACGTTTGCGAAATACGTGGACAACAACACGCACCCCATCGCCAGCAGCCGCCTTCCCTCGCGCGTGCGCAGCGCCAACAATCCCAGCGGCGCCAGCAGAAAAACCGGCCCCACGATTCCTTCCGTTTTTCCGCCATCCACCGTCACCTCCCAGGGAAGCGTCCACAAATTCGCGATCTGATACCGCCGCAGGTATTCGCTCCAGTCCTGGATCGTGATCGGATGAAAATACGGATTGGGAAAAAATTCATTGGCGAACGGTGCCACGGGATTGTCCAGGTACACCCAGTTCTTGATCATCCACGGCGCGATCATCACCAGGGCAAACGCGCCCGTGATCAACGCCGGCCGCATCTTGCGCGCTCTCCACACAATGAAAAGCAGCGCGTAAGGAACCAGCACGAACGCCGTGTATTTCGCCGCATAGCCGTATCCGGCGAGCAATCCGATCGGCGCCAGCAGCCGCGAGTCCCGAACTTCGTCCCAGATTTCGAGCCAGTAGAACAGCGCGAACGCCACCGCCGCTGTCGCCACGTCGATATACGCCGTGCTTCCGTCCAGCCCCGCCACCGGACTCAAGAACACCAGCAGCGCCGCGCCCGCGCCGGCCAGCGGCCGTCCGATTCGCCGCCCGTAAGCGAAAATCGCCGTCGCCAGCGCGATCAGAAACGCCAGGTGCACCAGCGCCGCCGACGCATGATGTCCCAGCGCGAGCGCCGGCGCGTACACCAGCTCGATTCCCTGGCCGAGCGCCGCGTACATGTTCGTCGTGTAGCGGAAAAATCCATGCGCGCGAAGATACCGCCCTATGATTTCGAGATGATAGCCTGCCCCGTCCGGACTGATCTCCGGCGCCCACGCATTGGCGAGATAGCGCACGCCAAACGCGGCGAAAATCACCGCGAACACCACCCGCGCAACCGCGCCCAGCCGCGCCGTCTGCTTACCATCGTCCGCGCCGAGCGCTTGCGCCCGCCAGACTCCAACAACGATCAGCAGCGTGAACGCGACCGCCCACGTCGCCTTGTACGCCGCCTGCGCCGCCATCGCCGCGAAAACGAAAAGATGCAGGATCGGCGCGCCTGTCACCAGCGCCAGCGGAAATCGCTCCAGCCGCGTGAGCCGCGCGCCGATGCGCTCGATCACCACGATCCCCGCCGCCCAGCACGCCGCAATGGTGAACAGCGCGCTTCCCAGCACCGCCAGCGATTCCTTCATTGAGCCAGCCCGATGCGCGTCAAAATGAATCCGAACCGCGCGCCGTCGTCCTTCGATGTCCACACTTTGTCGATCTCCGCGCCCGCGATCGCGTCTTTGTCCGGCTCCAGCCACTCGGCCGGCACGCTCTTTTCGAAATGCTTCTGCCCCGCACTCGTGTAGCGAACCCGGTCGAGCACGTGATCGTTCACCGTGAACGTCACCGTCACCGGTCCCGTGTCTTTGAACGTAACCTCCGCGATGCTGAAATCGATCACGTATCTCACGTTCTCGGTCGTGCGCACGCGAATGCGCACCGCGGGCCGCTGCCCCGCCCAGCGCCACGTCGGCGCCGCGACGCTGGTAATGTCCCGCACGAATCGCGCCGGAGCCAGTGGATCCGACATGTTCACCACGCGCGCCGGCGGCGCTTTGAAATCCTCAAGCGGCGGCCGCTGAAACGGCGGAGCGAATTCCAACTGCGGCTCGCGGCAGGAACAGGCAAGCGCCATCAAACCCGATATTGCGATCCTTCGCATCACGCGTCATGATAACCGAATTGCATCGATCAATCCCGCCGTGGTGTGCGGCTTCGCTTCGGCGTTCACCGCCAGGCCGTGCTCGCGGATCGTCGCCGACGTGATCGGCCCGATCGATGCGATCTTCACCCCCTCCAGCGCCTCCTTGCCCGCGGCCTCGATAAAATTCGTCACCGTCGACGAGCTCGTGAACGTGATCCAATGCGGTTTCCGTTCCAGCGCCTCGCGCGCCCGGTCCCCCGCGTCTTCCGGCAGCACCGTGCGATACGCTTCCACCACGTCCACGTGCGCGCCGCGCCGCCGCAGCTCCATCGGAACCAGGTCGCGCGCCACCGCCGCGCGCGGCAAAAGAATGCGCCGCCAGTTCAGGTCCTCCCCCGCAAACGCTTTTACAAGGCTCTCGGCGACGTACTCTTCGGGCATTTTATCCACCTTCAGATGCAGCGCCTCCACCGCCGCGCGCGTTGCCGGCCCGATCGCGCAGATTTTCGCCTTGAGCGAGCGTAGATCCCTCTCGGACCCATCCAGCCGCTCGATAAAGTACCGCACCCCGTTCGCGCTCGTGAAGATCAGCCAGTCATAAGAATCCAGGCGCGCGATCGCTTCGTCGAGCCCCGCGCGGTCCCCGGCTTCGCGAATCTCGATCACCGGCGCCAGCAGCGCTTCCGCACCCAACCCTTCGAGCGGTTCGGCCAGTTCCGCCGCCTGCCGCCGGTCGCGCGTGACGACGATTTTTTTTCCGAACAGCGGCAGCGTCTCGTACCAGTTGAATTTGTCGCGCAGCGCCACCACTTCGCCGATCACGATCGTCGCCGGCGGCTTCATCTCGCCGAGTTTTCCCGCCAGATCGCCCAGCGTCCCCGTGACCGTCTGCTGCTCCGGCCGCGTCGCCCATCGCACCGCCATCGCCGGTGTTGATGCCGAGCGCCCGTTCAGGATCAGCTCGCTCGCGATCGCCGGAAAATTCATGAGCCCCATGAACAGCACAATCGTCTCCGCCGCGCCGATCTTCGACCAGTCGATCGCTTCCACGTCGTGCCCCGTAACGAACGTCACGGCCGAGGTGTGCTCGCGATGCGTCAGCGGAACGCCCGTGTACGCCGCGATTCCCAGCGGCGTCGTGACGCCCGGCACGATCTCGAACGGAATTCCGGCCGCGGCCAGCGCCTCCATCTCTTCTCCGCCGCGCCCGAAAATAAACGGATCCCCGCCTTTCAGCCGAACCACGATTTTTCCGGCACGCGCACGCTCGATCAGCATCGCCGAGATTTCTTCCTGAGAAAATTCGTGCGCGGATCTCTTCTTGCCGACGTAAACCCGTTCCGCGTCCGCCGGCGCCAGATCCAGCAGCCGTTCGCTCGCCAGATGATCGTAGAAAATCGCGCCCGCACGCTCCAGAATTTTGCGGCCCTTCACCGTGATCAGCGCCGGATCGCCCGGACCC
>JASHWA010000272.1 GCA_030044325.1 Bryobacteraceae bacterium | reverse complement strand
AGCGACCGGGCTCAAAAAACCGATCAGGTCGTGGTTCTTCCGGCTTCGCTCGAAGACCCCTCCAAGCCCGTTCCCGGTCTGTATCGCGTCGGCTTGATCGCGGTGTGCGTCGCGATCTTCGTTTTTTTCTTCTCCCTCGCGCTCGCCTATTACTGGCGAAGCTCGCATCCGCCGTTCTGGAAGCCGATTCCACTGCCCCAAACCCTGTGGGTCAGCACCGCGCTGATTCTGTCGAGCAGCGTCACATTCGAGACCGGCCGGCGCCTGTTCGCGCGCGGATCGTGGCGCGCGGCATCGCATCTTTTCGTCGCGACGGCCTGCCTGGGCGCCGGGTTCCTGGCGGCCCAGATCACCGCGTGGCGCCAGCTGGTGGACGAGGGCGCGTTCCTGTCGCAAAATCCGCACAGCTCGTTCTTCTATCTGTTCACCGGTCTGCACGCCGCGCACCTGCTGGGCGGATTGGCCGCGCTGTTCGTCCTGGTGCTCGGAAAAACCAAAAGCCGCGAGCTGGTGGACGTGGTCTGCTACTACTGGCACTTTCTGGGCCTGCTGTGGCTCGCGCTGTTCGAAGTTCTTCGGCTGAGAACGTAGCCAACGTCGGAAAAACCTCCCCGCGTTCGTGGCGCGCGCTTCAGCGTGCCGCGTCGCCACTCATGGCGACGCAAGGTCCTCCGCGCGCCGGTGTCAGCGTACTTCCATTGTGGGCCGGGCTTTTCAGCCCGCGGCGGACTTCAATCAGCCATGTTCGTTGCGAGCGACGGCGCCGGGCCTCGCAGAACCGAGCCGCTGGGAGCAGGTGTGTCCTACGAGTAATCGCTTATTATATAGAGTTCCGGTCAGCATGACGAAGAAAAAATCCGTCCGTTATAAGGACGCCGGAGTCAACATCGATGAAGCCGATCGCGCCGTCGAGCGCATCCGCAAGATGGCGCGCGCCACCTTCACGCCCGGCGTCCTCACCGATATCGGCAGCTTCGGCGGAGCGTTCCGGTTGCGCGGATTTCGCGACCCCGTCCTGATCTCTTCAGCCGACGGCGTGGGAACCAAAATCAAGCTCGCCTTCGCTACCGGCCGCCATTCCACCATCGGCGAAGATCTGGTGAATCACTGCGTCAACGACATCGCCGTACAGGGCGCCGCGCCGCTGTTTTTTCTCGACTATTTTGCAACCGGAAAACTCGACGCCAAAGTCACGGCCGAAGTAGTTTCTGGAATCGCGCGCGGATGCAAGGCCAACGGATGCGCGCTGATCGGCGGCGAAACCGCGGAAATGCCCGGCCTCTACGCACCTGGCGAGTACGATCTCGCCGGATTCATCGTCGGCGCAGTCGAGCGCAAGCGCATGCTCACCGGTGCATCCATCCGCGCCGGCGATCTGCTCATCGGCCTGCCCTCCTCGGGACTGCACACCAACGGCTACTCGCTCGCGCGCCGGCTGATTCCCAACGCGAGCGAGCCGATCATCGACGAGCTTTTAAAGCTCCATCGCAGCTATCTGAAACCGCTGCGCAAGCTCCACGACGCCGGGATTTTGAAAGGCGCCGCGCACATCACCGGGGGCGGAATCACGGAAAACACGCCGCGCATCCTGCCCCAGGGGCTCGCAGCGCGCATCGATCGCGGCTCCTGGCCGGTGCTGCCCATTTTCGAGCTGCTGCGCAAGTTGGGCGACATCCCCGAAGACGATTGGCGCCGCACTTTCAATCTCGGCATCGGAATGATCGTCGTCGTTTCGCCCCAGGACGAATCGAAATTGAAACTTCTCAAGGAGCGCTGGTATCGCATCGGCGAAGTGATTCGCGGCCACGGCGTTCAATACGACTGATGCCCACCCTCGGCGTGCTCTTATCCGGCCGCGGCTCGAATTTCCGCGCCATCGCCGGCGCCATCGACGCGGGAAAACTCGACACGGAGATCGCCGTCGTGATTTCCAACCGCGAAAATGCGCCCGCAATCGAGCACGCGCGCGAACGCGGCCTCAACGCGATCGTGCTGCCTTCAAAAAATCTCGAGCGCGAAGCGTATGACCGCCTGGTTGTCGCCGAGCTGCGCCGCAACCGCGTCGATCTGGTCATTCTCGCCGGCTACATGCGCATTTTGAGCGGTTATTTCCTGCGCGAATTTCCCCTGCGCATCTTAAATATCCACCCTTCCCTTCTGCCCGCCTTCCCCGGCCTCGACGCGCAGCATCAGGCCATCGCGCACGGCGTCAAATTTTCCGGCTGCACCGTGCATTTCGTGGATGAAGGCCTCGATTCCGGCCCGATCGTAGCGCAGGCCGTCGTTCCCGTGCTCGACGCCGATACCGCCGAAACGCTCGCCGCACGCATCCTTGTGGAAGAGCACAGAATTTATCCCCAGGCGATCGCGCTGGTGCTGTCCGGAAGCTACCGGATCGAAGGCAGAAGAGTATTGGCCGCGGATGCGCGCGGCTAGATGCCTATTCCCGCACATTCGCGACGGGAATCATCTCCCCCGCCAGCACTTCTGGATCGAAAATCCGCCGCGGCCGCCCGTGCGAGCGTATCACCCCATCCCGAATTTCGTGTTTGCGCACTGCAATAATGCCCGAAATCCGGTCGGCGATGAATCCGATGATCTGCGGCCCCAGCGGCGAGCTCACTTCCACCGCCACGATGCACGGCTGGCGCCCTCGCGTGCCCGCCGCGATGCCCAGCTTGCCGCGCAAATCGATGACCGGAAAATCGGTCCCGCGCACCGACGCAATCCCCAGCACCCATCCCTGCGGCGGATCGAGCGCGATCATGTCGTCCATCGGCAGCAGCCCCCGCACGCACGACGACTCCATGGCGAAATCCTGCCGCGCCACCCGCAACGTGATGTACTCGCTCACGTTGCGCTTATCGGCCAGCGCGCATGAATTTAGAGCCTCGTGGGGCAGGTTGGTTACAGCCGATCCATCACCGCGTCCGTCACTTCCCGCGTAGAGCTTGATCCGCCCAGATCCGCCGTCCGGATGTCCCCCTCGGCGAGAACCCCAGCGACGGCGCGCTCGACTCTCCCCCCGTCCAGCCCCAGATGATCGAGCATCATCGCGCCCGACAGAATCGCCGCCAGCGGATTCACGATTCCCCGCCCCGCGATATCCGGAGCCGAGCCGTGCACCGGCTCGAACATCGAAGGATGACGCCGCGTGGGATCCAGATTCGCGCTCGCCGCAAGCCCGATGCTGCCCGCGATGATCGCGCTCAGGTCGCTCAAAATATCGCCGAACAGGTTGGATCCCACCACCACGTCGAAACTTTCCGGACGCCTGACGAAATTCATCGCCGCCGCGTCCACCAGCAGCGATTCCGTTTCGATCTCGGGAAATTCCGCCGCGACCGCGTCGAAAACGCGGTCCCACAAAACCATTCCGAAGCCCTGCGCGTTCGATTTGGTGACCGACGTCACGCGGCGTTTCATGTTTCGCTTCCGCGCCAGCTCGAACGCGAATCTCACCACGCGCTCGATTCCCCGCCGCGTGAACACCGCCGTCTGGACCGCGACTTCCTCCGGCTGATGGCGGTACAAAAATCCGCCCACCTGCGCATATTCCCCCTCCGTGTTCTCGCGCACCACCACCATATCGATCCCGCGCTTGCCGGCGAGCGGGCTTTCGACTCCCGTATAAAGGATCGCCGGGCGAACGTTGGCGAACTGGTCGAACTCGCGGCGGATCGGCAAAAGCAGCCCGTTGAGCGTGATGTTGTCGGGAATATCGGGATGCCCGATCGCGCCGAGCAGGATCGCATCCGTTTCCGCGAGCCGCGCCAGCGCATCTTCCGGCATCATGCGGCCGTGATGAAAATAATATTCCGAGCCCCAATCGAAATGACGATATTCAAGCTCCGCTACGCGTTCGAGAACGCGCAGCGCTTCCGGAATCACTTCCTGCCCGGCGCCATCGCCGGGAATCACGGAAATCTTATGCATGGACGGATTATAGCCGCCAGCGCCGGCAAACTCGCAACCGTCCACACCGCCAGCGGACTGTCCCCTTCTTCCGCCCGTCCAGAATGCGGACACCTATCGCTGTCCCTTCTGGACCTCAAGGGCCGAACCCCTCCAACGTGCGTCAAGTATATCGACGCCGTAGGGAGGCACACCAGCCTTAAGAACCTTTACACGCGACAGGGGCATAATGGGATCATGCGTGTATTGCCGATCTCACTTCTCCCGGTTTTGTTGCTCGGCCAACAGTATCAATATCCCAATCCCAAAAACGCTCCCGCTCCTGCGGTCTATCCGCCATCGGCCGCCGCGGCCACCAGCGACACGCAGGACGATGAAGGCGTGCTGTGGGTCTGCCCCATGGACAAGGATGTCAAATCCAAAACTCCGGGCAAGTGCCCGCGCTGCGGAATGACATTGATTCCCGACATCGTGGATGAGCGCGAGTACCCGGTGGAGCTCACCACCAGGCCCGAAGTCCTCAAAGCGAACCAGGACGTCCGGCTCGATTTCAAGGTGGAAGATCCGCAGAACGGCAAGACCGTCAAGGATTTCACCATCATGCATGAAAAGCTGTATCACCTGTTTCTGGTGAGCCAGGACATGAAATTTTTCGTGCACACGCATCCGGTGCAGCAGCCCGACGGCACCTTTCATCTCGACACGAAGTTCCCGCACCCCGGTCTGTATCGCGTGCTGAGCGATTTTTATCCCACCGCCGGGACGCCGCAGTTGATCGCGAAAACAGTGATGATTCCCGGCGAGGGATTCAAGCTCCAGCCCGCCAAGCTCGAATCCGACATCACGCCCAAAGACACCGAAAATCTGCACGTCGAATTGCAGCTCGATCCGCCCCAGCCGCTCGCCGGATTCAAGCAGATCATGTTCTTCAAGCTGACGCCCAACCAGGACATCGAGCAGTACATCGGAGCGTGGGCGCACGTGATGGCCGCCAGCGCGGACCTGATCGACATGATCCACACCCACCCGATCTACGTCACCGACCCCGACGACGGCGCCTACAAGCAGATCCAGATCAACCTGATCTTTCCGCGGCCGGGAATTTACCGCGTGTGGATTCAGTTCCAGCGCAAAGGCGTGGTCAACACCGCGGCTTTCAACATCCCGGTGGACGAATTGAAGTAGTGCGCTACGCCATCGAGAACGTCTCCGCGCTGCTGACGCCCGCGCTGGCGATTTATCCCGAAATCGTCGATCGCAACATCGCGGCGACCATCCGTCTGCTCGGCGGCGACGTGAATCGCTGGCGCCCGCATTTAAAGACCGCCAAGCTCGGATTCATCATGCGGCGCATCGCCGAAAGCGGAGTCCGGCAGGCCAAATGTTCCACCACCGCGGAGCTGGCCGCCGCATGCGCCTGCGGAATGAAGGATATTCTGCTCGCCTATCCCGTGGTCGGCGCCAACGCCGCGCGCGTGCGTGAAATCGCCGGCCGTCATCGCCACACGCGAATTTCGGTCCTGGCCGAAAACGCCGCGCAAGTGGCGGCGTGGAGCGGCAGCGCCCTCGGAATCTTCATCGACGTCAATCCCGGCATGGACCGCACCGGAATCGAGCAGGATCGCGTCGACGCCATCCTCGCCGTGGCGCGCGCGGTGGAAGACGCCGGTCTCGAATTCTGCGGCCTGCATTATTATGACGGCCAGCATCATTCCCAGCCGATGCCGGAGCGTGAAGCGGCCGCGCATCGCGGCTACGATCGCTTGACGGAAATCGTGCGCGCGGTCGAAGCCGCCGGATTCGATGTCGAGGAAGTCATTACCTCAGGCACGCCCGCGTTTCCCTGCGCGGCATCCTACGCCGGATTTCGCGGCGCAAAATTCGTCCATCGCGCCTCTCCCGGAACGGTCGTCTATAGCGATGCGACCAGCCTTACCCAGCTTCCCTCCGAATGGGGCTATGAGCCGGCCGCCGTCGTCGTTTCGACCGTCGTCAGCCATCCCCGATCGAATTACGTCACCTGCGATGCCGGCCACAAAGCCGTTTCCGCCGACGCCGGCATTCCCACCTGCGTCGTAGCCGGCCGTCCGGATTTAACTCCGCTGAAGCCTAGCGAAGAGCATCTGCCCATCGAAGTGAAGTCCGGCCCGCGTCCCGAAATCGGCGAAGCGCTGTACCTGATCCCGCGCCATGTCTGCCCGACGGTCAATAATTTCGACGACGCGGTGATCGTGTGCGGAGGAAAAATCGTCGCCGTCGAACGCGTCACCGCGCGAGGCCACGAAGCGCCGCTCGTTAGCGTCCACGCATCGCGGGCGTAATTGCCCGGCCCGAATAAACGCGAATTTCATTTGCGTTCATTCCCGGCCGCACTCAACTATTCGTTTTCATACCACGCCCGCCAGCGCTTCTTCGCCGGAAACAGCCGGATCAGCAGCATTCCCGCGACAAACCCTCCGATGTGCGCGAACCACGCCGTTCCGCCGCCGGTGTAATCCGCCGATCCGATCGATCCGAATCCGCTGAAAAACTGGATCGCGAACCAGAACACCAGCAGAAACGCCGCGGGCACTTCGAGCGTGGTGAAAAAGATCACGAAAATCACCAGCGTGATGATGCGCGCCCGCGGAAATTTCACCAGGTAAGCGCCCATCACTCCCGCGATCGCGCCGCT
>JASHWA010000271.1 GCA_030044325.1 Bryobacteraceae bacterium | reverse complement strand
GTCTCGCGCAACGGGCGCCGCGTGTCCGCGCTAGCGCGCCACCATCGCCCGATTTGGGATCTTCCATCCTTGAATCGCAGCCGGCAGCCCGCCGCTAATTTCCCGGTTCCCCGAAAAATCCCCAGCGGCGCCGGAACATGCCCCAGCGCCAGGTACGCATCCACCGCTTCCGGATCGAGCCTTCGATCGCACACCCCGGCGAGCGCCTTCATTTCGCTCGCAAACGCGATCTTTCCCCGATCCTCGAAATACACCAGCGGTTTTTCGCCCATCCGGTCGCGAGCGAGCGTCAGCTCGCGCTCCCTCCGGTCCCACAACGCCAGCGCGAACATTCCGATCGACCTCTCAAGCGCCTTCTCCACCCCCCACCTCGCGCATGCTTCTACAAAAACTTCGGTGTCGGTCGAGGTTCGAAAGCCGCCGCCCAGCTCAACGCCAAGTTCGAGATAATTAAAAATCTCTCCGTTGAGCGCCACGATGAAGCGCCCGTCGCGCGAAGCCATCGGCTGCCGTCCCGCATCGCTCAGATCGAGAATCGCGAGGCGTCGGTGCCCCATCGCGAAATCGCCGTCCACAAAAATCCCCGATGAATCCGGCCCGCGATGCCGCACTGCGTCCGTCACCCCCTTGACCACTTCCACCGGAAATCCGACCGCACCCGCAATCCCGCACATAAGCGTTTATCCGCGTTCCTTCGCGGCCATCACAAAGGTGAAACGCTCACTCCGCTCTCCGCAACCCTCCCCGCGCACAGCCGCCCGATCCAGTTCGACCCCCAGCGTTCCATCCACTCGGGCACTCTCCAGCCCGTTTCCTTTGCCAGGACCCTCCAGGCCGAACACGCCGCCTCGCGGTGCCCCGTCGCGATTCGCATCCGAATCGTCCACGCCAGCCGGGCCTTCACGTTCACCCTCCAGGCGACCCGCCACAACGGATTCGAAATCCGGCGTCCCACGATCTCGTAGATTTCCCGCTGCATCGCCGCGCTGCCCACCCGGTTGCTCCAATTGCCCGCATGCCTGCGATTGACCACCCCATGACGCGGCAGCAGCGCGATCCGAAAACCGCCCGCCGCCCGTGCAAACCAGTCCGTATCGGCCAGCGCATAACGCGGGTTGAACTCGCCCGTACGCTCCCAAACCTCGCGCCGCATCACCAGGGTGGAAGGATGAAAGGGCCAGTTGTAATACCGGATCATGTAGCGTGCGAGCTTTCTGCGATCCACCACGATCGGGCGCTTCGACCGCAGCCTCCGCTCGATCATCTTCGTGCGTCCCCCTGATTCGAGCGCATCGATAAATCCGGAATGCACCATCGCCACGCGCGGGTTTTGTTTCAGAAAATCAATCGAAGTCTCGAGATGGTGCGGCAGGAACCGGTCGTCATCCGAGCACCACGCCACAAAAGCTCCCGTGGCCGCGCGCATTGCCCCGTTCCAGTTCTCCACCCCTCCCGAATTCGTCTGGCGCGTCAACACCCGCACCCGCGCATCCCCGATCGCTTCCAGACCCTCCACCGTCCGGTCCGTCGACGCATCGTCGGCGACAATGATTTCATCCGGCGCGCGCGTCTGCGCGAGCGCTGCCATCACAGCCTCGCGCACCATTTCCGCGCGATTATACGTCGCGATCGCCACCGAAACCTTCACGTCCATCAACGGCCGACAAAATCCGCCAGGAGAACCGCCATCAGCCCGCCCGCCCACAAAAAACCGGTCGAGCCGAAGCTCCAGCCCATCCGCCGCCTGGCATACCCGTAGCAAACCATCACGTTCACCGCGTAACACGCCATGAATCCCAGCGCCGCGCCTTCCGCGGGTCCGCATACGCTCCCCAGCGCCCAGCTCGATGCAAGAAAAACCGCCTGCGCGATCGTATCCGCCACGACAAACGCCCGCATGTCCGCCGCCGCGATCATCGGAATCGCCAGCACCCACGAAGTCACCTTCAAGTAATCGCCAATGAGCGTCCAGCGCAATAAATCCGCCGCACCGCCGAACTTCTCCGAATAAAAAATCGAAATCACCAGGGGCTTTAACAACGCGATTCCGGAAATGATCGCCGCGCTCACCCCGATCGCCGTCCGCATCACCACGGTCACTTGCTCGCGCCGCTCGAAATCGCTCCGGGCTCGCGCCAGCTCCGGCAGATAATACGTCTGCATCGATGCGAGCACCAGCGTCACCTGGTTCATGCTGATCGCCCACGCCGCGTCGAAGTTCCCCGCCACGCTCAACCCTGCCTTGTGAATGATGCGCGCACGAATCGCCATCAATCCCCCGCTCGCAAGCAACCCCGTCGCCGCCATCGCGCCGGATATCGAGGCAAATCTCCGCGCCGCATTCCAACGGAAGCCTGATTCCCGGATCCAGGATCCAGTCCGTTTCCAGTACCCCCGCAAACACCAGCACGCCGCTCCCAAACTCAAACCGCCCGCGATCGCAACCATCCCGGTGAGCGCCCCGCGACTCCCGATCATCACCGCGGGCACCGCCAGAATCGCCATCGCCGCCGGCCCTGCGATTTGCATCCACGCGAGCCTCCCGATTTCGCCGAGCGCGGTCAGCAGCGCCGTCAGGACCACCCCCGCGCTGCCCAAAATCACGGCGAGCGCAAGCCATGCGATCCATTCGCCCGAATCGCGCGGCAATCCGGCCCACGCCGCCACCTGCTCGCGCGCCAAAATCATGCCCCCCGCGACCAGCATCGTCGCGACTCCGATCACCGCGAGCGAAGTTCGAAAAAACTCCTTTTTCTCACGGCCTTCTAGCGCCCCCAACCCCTGCACCAGAGCCGTCTGTCCGTTCGCCGTCGCCGCGACCAGCGCCGTCTGCCGCGTCTGCGTGAGCGTGCCCAGAAAACCCACCCACCAAGGTCCCAGCCACACCGCGATGATCTTGGTTGCCGCTGCCGCAAGCAGCGCGCTCCCCAGCGCTGCCGCTCCGGTCTTTCCCATCGCTGACGCGAGGCCCATGGCTGACGCTGCCCGCGCCCGCACCGGGCGAGCCGCCGTCATTTGGCAACCGCCCATCGCGAAATCACCCGCGCCGGATTCCCCGCTACCACCGCGCCCTCTTCCACATCCGCGCTCACCACCGCTCCGGCCCCCACCACTGCGCCATCATCGATGCGCACCCGCTTCAAAATGATGGCGCCCATACCGATCCACACCCGATCCCCGATCCGCACCGCTCCCGACGCGCCCTGCATCTCCCGCTCCTCGGGCGCCACGCCGTGAAAATCCGCATCCACAATCCGCGCCCCCGCTCCGATCCGGCATTGGCTGCCAATCTCAATCCGTTCCAGCGCGATCAGCTCGACGCCATTGGTGATCCGCGTCTCCGCCCCGATCGCTACCATCGAACTCGCCGGCCGCGCCGAAACGAAAACCGGAGCCGAGGGCATTCCCGCCTCGCCATCCCCCACCACCGCGTGCTCGCCGATCCGCACCGTCCCGCACCCCCGAAAAATCACCCGCGTCCGCAGCCGCGCCGAACCCGCAATCTCAACCCGCCCGCCCGCGCGGCGTGCGTCCCATCGCAATCTCAGAATCCACCACAAAGACCGGACAAAACTCGCGTTCATTGCGGTTCATTCGCGGCCGACAAGAATTCATCCGAATCGCGAATATAATCCTCTTCCCTGTACACATCCGAAGCGAGCACCACCAGCACCGCATCAGAGGAATACTTGTACTGGGTGGTCCATACCATCGGCGGCACATGCAGTCCCAGATCCGCGCGATCCAGGCGCACCTCGTCGCTCGACGCTCCGTCGAACAATCGCACCGAGCACCCGCCATGCACGCACACCAGAAACTGGTGCAGCGTGCGGTGCGCATGCTCGCCGCGAATCTCCCGGTTCGGCACGCCGAACACCACGAAATACCGCGCCGCCTCGAACGGCAACTGCTGGTGAATCTCGGCGAAACTCAGATGCCCGCGATGATCGGAAACCCGCGGCAACTCGTACAGCGTCGCCCCTCCGGCGAGCGCGCGCGGCGCTTGGCGCTCGATCGGCCCCCCCAGGCGCGTATCCGCATCCACGTATCCGCGCACATATCCCGGATTTCCCACCACGATCGCGCGCGCCGGAACATCGCGCGTCACCACCGCGCCCGCCCCGATCATCGCCATCGGCCCGATCACTACGCCCGGCAGAATCGTCGCGTTCGCTCCCACCGATGCGCCGCGTCTCACTCGCGTCCGGGTGAACTCGGCCGGCCGCTTGCGGCTGCGCGGGAACGGATCGTTCGTAAAAGTCGCATTCGGCCCCACAAACACGTCGTCCTCGAGCGTCACGCCTTCCCACAACTGCACCCCGCTCTTGATCGTCACCCGGTCGCCGACGGTCGCCCCGCCTTCGATCAGCGTGTGATCGCAGATATTGCAGTCCGCGCCGACCCTGGCGCCTCGAAGCACGTGCGCGAACGCCCAGATCCGTGTCCGCGCCCCGATCTCGCCCGATTCGACCAGCGCTTCAGGATGCGCGAAATACGCGGTAGCGATGACCGCATTCGCCGAGCTCATAGTATTCCTCGAACCACTTGACGAACCGCTCCACTCCCTCTTCCACCCCAACTCGCGGCCGGAATCCGGTGAACTCGACGAGATCCGCCGTGTCCGCGCACGTCGATTCCACGTCGCCCGCCTGCATCGGAACAAATCTTTTTCGAGCTTTCTTCGAAAATGCGCGCTCCAACGCGCGAACAAAATCCATCAGCTTCACAGGCGTGCTGTGGCCGATGTTGAATACCCGATGTCCCTCGGCATCCCGCGCCGCAATGCGCCATACCCCCTCGATAATGTCGTCGATGTAGGTGAAATCTCGGTATAGCTTGCCGTAGTTGTAAATTTCGATCCGCTCTCCCTGTGCGATCGCCCGCGCGAAGCGAAACGGCGCCATGTCCGGCCTTCCCCACGGACCGTACACCGTAAAAAACCGCAAGCCCGTCGCCGCGAATTTATATAAATGCGCGTAGGAATGCGCCATCAGCTCATTGGCCCGCTTGCTCGCTCCGTACAGCGACACCGGCCGGTCCAGCGCCGAGCTCGACGAGGCATACATCAGGTGCCGTACCCCGTTCCTGCGCGCCCCTTCGAGCACATGCAAAAATCCGGTCAGATTCGCCGCCACATAACTATGCGGATTCTCGATCGAATACCGCACGCCCGGCTGCCCCGCCAGGTGAATCACCAGCTCCGGTTCCACCTGTTCGAAAAACCGCTCCATTTTGCGCCGCTCCGTGATATCGAGATGCGTGAACTGGAAGTTCGCGCGATCCATCAATCCCTTGAGCCGCGCCTTCTTGAGCCGCGGATCGTAATATCCGTTCAGATTGTCGATCCCGCTGACCTCGTCGCCCTCGGAGAGAAACCGCCGCGCCGCGTGATACCCGATAAATCCCGCGACCCCCGTAATCAAAACCTTCACGTTTTTTCCACCCACCAGTTTGCGAGCGCCATCCGGTCGAGCCCGCTGCGCACAAAAACATCCATCGCGTCCCGCGCGCGGTACACCATCGGCTCGCCATGCAGGTTGAACGAAGTATTCAGCACGATCCCTTCGCCCGTGCGCGCTTCGAATTCCTCGAGCAGCCGGTAATAATCCGGATTGTGCGCTTGAAAAACCTCGTGCGGACGCGTCGAAAAATCCCACGGATGCATCGCCGCTTGAAACGCCGCCCGTTTTTGCGGACGGGATTCGAAGGCGAACATCATATAAGGCGACCGGATATCTTTGGGCTTCGAATAATACTCGCTGGCCCGCTCGGCCAGGACCGACGGCGCAAACGGCATCCAGAAATCGCGATTCTTGATCATCCGATTGATGGTTCGAACTGCGGAAGCCGAATCCGCCCGCGCCAGGATCGACCGGTTGCCCAGCGCCCGCGCCCCGAACTCCATTCGGCCCTTCGCCCGCGCGACAATTCTTCCTTCCGCGAGATTCTCCGCCACCACGCTCTCGATATCCGTGCAAAATCGTGCCTTAAATCCCTTTGTGAGGCCTTCTGCGTCCGCGATCGCCTGTTCCGCTTCTTCATCCGTAATCGGATCGCCGTAGTAAATCGCGCCCAGCGGCTCGATCCTCTCGCCCGCTTGCGCCGCCAGAGCGCACCCCGCCCCGATACTGTTCGATTCGTCCCCGCACGAAGGAAACACGTACATCTGCTCGACTTCCTTCATCCGCAGCAGCTCCAGGTTTGCTTTGACGTTCATGAACACGCCGCCCGAGCACGCGATTTTTCGAATCCCCGTCTCGACGATGGCGCGCCGCACCCACTCGACCAGCATCCGCTCGATAAACTCCTGCGCCCCCGCCGCGATCGCGTCAAATCTCTTGCCTTGCAGCATCGCCGCCAGGAACTCGCGCGACCCGTACATCGACGGAACTCCCTTCCGCCGGCGCCACGTCAAACCGCAAAACTCGAATAACTCCAGGAATCCGCGCGCGACCTCGCTCCCGCGCCCGTATGGCGCCAGGCCCATCACCTTGTATTCGTGTTCGAGCGGCGACATCCCCAGATATCTCGTCACCATCGCGTACAGCCGCCCGATCGAGTCGTCCTCGGGAACTTCGGCGATCCGTTTTTCCCCGATGCTCACCGTCGCCGCGATGCGATCACCCGATCCGTCGCAGGTGAACACCAATGCGTCTTCAAAAGGACACGTGTAATACGCCGCCGACGCGTGGGCCGTATGATGTTCCACCGCCTGCATACCACCGATTCCCAGTTCGCGCAGCGCACCTTCCCGCATCGCCCGCTTCCGCCGGCGATAGGCCCGATCGAGGAACGTCCCCTTGAGCGGCTCTTTCCATCGCGGCGATTGGTCGTAGTCGCGCTCGATCACCTCCCGCGGCCACTGCCCGTAATTCACGTAGAACCCGTTCAGCGCCACGCGAGCCGGCCGTTCCCTGATCGCTCCCAGCACTCCCACCGGCGCATCGCCCTGATTCTTGATCCGGGTAATGCGCTCCTCCTGAAGCGCCATCGCAATCCGCCCGTCACGAATCACCGCGACCGAAGCATTATGCCCGTCGTGAATCCC
>JASHWA010000027.1 GCA_030044325.1 Bryobacteraceae bacterium | reverse complement strand
GCCAGCGATTCGGCGAGGATCACGCGACGCCGACCGACACGCCGGGTGCGAAGCTTGCCTTCACGGATCATTTTTCGCAGCAGGGCGGTGGAAACGCCGAGCATGACCGCCACCTCTCGTATCCCAAATGCGAGCCGATCATGGGTGATACTTGGTCTCACTCTACAGCCTCCCGATACTTAATCGAACACTCGATCATGCTCAGGGACCAGCGGGTCACAAAAGAGCGACCCGTAGCCCGGAGCGTTCAGAACGTTGCCATACGTTCATCGGGAA
Source organism: Bryobacteraceae bacterium (assembly GCA_030044325.1). Classification (GTDB taxonomy): domain Bacteria; phylum Acidobacteriota; class Terriglobia; order Bryobacterales; family Bryobacteraceae; genus Palsa-187. The sequence goes on along the minus strand of JASHWA010000027.1, from coordinate 11,835 downwards.
TGTCGAGACTACGGGCGGCGGGAGAGCTGGCAGCGCCAAACCACTTGTTCGGATCGATCAAGCAGCGACGGCGGAGGCAGAATGTCCCGAGCGCTGTTGGACCGGACCGAGTCCATCAACAGTCCTATTATGCTCTGAAACTACAAGGGTTAATGGCGAAATGTGTAGATCTGCAAAACCTTTATTCGGGGGTTCGATTCCCCCCCGCGCCTCCAACACCGATTTCCGCCCGTTCTGCATTCAGTTCGGAATTGTCCCTTGCGCTTCGGGCGCTCATTGGATTTCCCCCGCGACTTCAACCTTCGGCTCCGAATTCGCTACCGGACTGCGGATTGTGCTTTGAGCGGCGGCTCATTACAATTGGTGGTTACGATTTCGATTCCCGATGGAGGCCGTTCGATGAACCGTTTGATCACCCGAACCACGCTGCTCGGTGCGTTTGCCTGCGCCGCTTTCGGCGCCCCGCCTGCCGATGTCGCGCCGAATGCGTATCCGAACCCGTACGTCACGATCGAGAATTTTTTCAAGCTGCCGGAAGGGCGGACGTGGGGCTCGACCAGCGCGGTGGACGTCGATAAGGAGGGGCACGTGTGGATCGCGGAGCGGTGCGGCAAGAATGACTGCACCGGATCGACCGTCGATCCGATCCTGGAATTCGACGGCAAGACGGGGAAGCTGCTGCGCAGCTTCGGCTCGGGCATGTTTTTATTCCCGCACGGAATCTGCGTGGATAAACAGGGCAACGTGTGGGTGACGGACGGGCACGACAACGGCAAAATCGGCGATGACGTGATCAAGTTCAGTCCGGACGGGCACGTGCTGATGAAGCTCGGAAAACCGGGCGTGGCGGGCGACGGGCCGGATGCGTTCCATGAGCCGAACGACGTCGCGATTGCGCCCAACGGCGATATTTTCGTCGCGGACGGGCACAATATCGGCAGCGGCAACGCGCGTGTGGTCAAGTTCACCAAGGATGGTAAATTCATCAAGCAGTGGGGCGAGCACGGATCGGGGCCGGGGCAGTTCGAGGTGCCGCACGGGCTGGCATTCGATTCGAAAGGACGGCTGTTCGTGGCCGACCGCGGCAACAATCGGATCCAGATATTCGACCAGGAAGGAAATTTTGTCGCCGAGTGGAAACAGTTCGGGCGTCCGAGCGGGGTTTTCATCGATAAGAAAGACATTCTCTACGTCACGGATTCGGAATCGCAGGAAATGCACGCGCCGGCCAATACGGGACGCGGACGGGGACGCGGCAGAGCGTCGAAGGGCGGCGGGCGCCCGGGGGCGAACAATCCGCTGAATCTGGACTACGGATACAATCCCGGTTTTGAGCGCGGCATTCGCATCGGCAGCGCGAAGGATGGGAAAGTGGTCGCGTTTATTCCCGATCCGCAGCAGCCGGACGCCAACGGACGGCGTCCGATAACCAGCGCGGCGGAAGGCGTGGCGGCAGATTCGAAAGGGAACGTCTACGGCGCCGAGGTCGGGCCGAAGGACGTGAAGAAGTACTCCAAGACAAAATAGGGACTGGGGACAGTTCTGAATTTCAAGTATCGGCTACTGGACTGGCCGCCACGACGAATCGGGATTGTAGGACATCACCGGCGGGCCTTGGTGCGGGCCGAGGTCTTTTTCAAAGACCATGCCATCCTGATTCACGACGAAGGTGTTGATTCCGCTGATGCCGTATTGGGCGGGCCAGGCAGCCATCGCGAACCCTCCGATCAGGTGGTTTTTCACGAGGTACGGATGTGCGCCACCGGGTGCGTCGGGACCCTGCGAGTTCAGAACTTTGAAGTAATAGCCGCGATACGGCCTCGATGCCGCCGCTCCCTCGGCTTCCACGAAATCCTTGGGCACGTACGCCGCGAGGGCGGCGATCGAGGCTGCGTAATCGTGCTGCGGGTTGGCTTCCGCGTAGCTCACTTCGGCGGCGGCAAGGCTGGAGCAGATATCGATCGCGTCGAGCTCATTGGTCCCGATGCGGCGCGCCTTCATCGATTGGGCGCCCATGGCGGTATCGAACATCCACGCGCCGTTCTTTTTGACGATAGGGACGGGAAACGGCCAATCCTCGGCGCCGACCGATAGAATCATGCGGTTGGGATCCATGGAGTCGCGCTGGAGCTCGTGGCGGGTTTGGGCGGCATGGGCGAATTCCTGGCGCTCCTGCTGGTCGCGCGCCGGATCGCCGGAGCTCAGCACAGTCTTGGCGTGCGGGCCGAAGATCGCGTCCAGTTCCGCGCTATTGCCGGAAGCGGCGGCCTGGATCAGATCGCCGGCCGCCGCCTGAGGGCTATCGAATGTTTTTTGCGCCGGCTGAGCGAAGGCCAGCGCGGCGGTTGTGATCCACAGGATGGTTTTCATTAGCGTCGCCCTCCTCCGCGCGCACCGCCGCCGCCATGGAACCCGCCACCGCCGCCGTGGAACCCGCCGCCGCCGAAGTGGCCCATGCTCGAAAATCCGTGATCGCTTTCGATGCGCGACTGGCCGCCGTCGTGGATTCCACCGAAGGCGCTGTGCGCGCCGCCGGAATAGGACCGCGGGAATCCGCCGCCGAAGCGGCCCTCATCACGCGGAGCCGCTTCGCGGGAAGCAGCTCCGCCGAATCCTCTCTGGTTGCCGTTGAAGGTTCCGCCGCGGAATTCTGGAACGGCGCCGCCTCCGCGGAACGCTCCGGCTCCGCGAATGTTGCCGGCACGGAATTCGTTATTGAGGGCGCGATTGGGATACGGAACGCCCAACCGGTGCGCGGGATTGTGTGCCCAGACGCCGGTTCCGGTGAACCCGCCGTGGAATTCGGCGAATCCGTAGCGATGCAGAAAATAATTGTTGACGAGAATCGAATGGCCGAACCAGTTCGGTCCCCAGCCCCATCCGAACGCGCCCCAACCGCAGCATCCTCCGAAAAATCCACCGATATAAATGCCGGGTCCGAATCCAAAACCGAAGCCGATTCCGGGATAAAACAGCGGTGGATAATAGCCCCAAACCGGCGGGCCCCAGATGTATTCGGGATTGTAAACGGGCACGTAAACGACCTGGGGATTGGTCGGCTCGATGTCCACGACGGTTTGACCATTCTGAGTCTGCTCGGTGACGCTTTGCTGCGGACTCGATTGCAGCCTGCCCTTCTGCATCGCGCTGAGGCGCATGCGCTGGACGGCGTTCATCACGTCGGCCTGCTGGGCGAGGAAGGCGTTGCCGAGCGCGGTGGTCCATTGCACATCCTGGTTGAGCATCGCGAGGACGTTGGGGAAGGCGACCAGCGCCTGAACGCTCGGGTCCCAGCTCTGCTGACGCGCGGCGTCGACCAACTGCTGCGGGGTCAGGATCTTATTCTGCTGCGTCCATTGATACGCTTCGACGACTTCGAGCGGATAGGTGGACGCGACCAGGATCTGGCTGACCAGCGGGTCGGGATAAAGGGCGACCGGCGCGACCAGATCATCGAGCTGCTGCGCGGAAAGCGGCTGCGCCGGCGAGGGCGCGGGTTGACCAGGAGCAGGCTCGGACGGAGCCGGGGGCGGAGGAGGCACCTGCTGCGGATACGGCTCCTGCGCGAAGCCGGCTACGCCGGAAATCGCCAGAGCACAAATGAGAGCTATCGTCTTACGTTTCCCGTTCATAACGCACCCATTCAACTGATGCCACGCTTTATAGCGTGGTTGCATCCCGTAAAGGTGGTAAATATTTCGCGGATTCGACGGTAGTACCGGAATACATTTAGCAAAGAGCACTTCTCCGGCCACACATTGGACGCGACAGGTCGACGCATCTTTGGCGTGGGGCGACCTGGCACGCTCAAGCGTGCGCCACCCAGTCTCGCGCGATGTTTGCGTCAGGTATGCTGGCGCGTTTTGGGTTACTGGACCAGAAACGGCTGCCGGGTTTCGTAATTCTGGCCGCCGACCTTGTCGTGGATCGTGATCACCAGGGTATAAGGGGCCTTGGCGACGGTGTTATCGAGGTGCAGGCTCAATTCGCCGGGAACGTAGCGTTGCGGATAAAACGATTGATGCGCGTCTGAAGCGGCAACGGGTTGAGTGAACACCTGTTCCCCTTTGTCGTTCACAATCGCCAGGCCGTAATCGACGGAAAAATTGTTTTGATCCCCGAATTTATATCCGGTGATGTCGAATTTTGCCCACAGCGTGTCGCCGGGCGTGTAAATGGCGGGATGCATGGCGACCTGGTCGTCTTCGGCGCGGACGAATTTGAAGTTGCGGACCATCAGGGTGCCGCTCGGCTGAACGTCGTGGCCGTGAACTTCGAAGCTCAACTCTGCGGCGGTCTGGGCGGAGGCAATCTCATCTTTGATAGTTACGCGAATGTGGTAGGCGCCGCTGGGCGCGAAGGGAGGGACGGTGAAGGTCCCGAGAAATTTGGGAAGCCAATTTTTATCCTGGGAAGATAGCGACTCATCGATGACGCCGGAGCGGTCCTTGTCGATGGGCACGCCGGATGGGTCGAGAATGCGCATCTCCCAGGCGAGCTTGACGGCGCGGGCTTCATTGCTTTGCCGGCTTTGAAATCCGGCGATGCGGCAACTGAAGTAGGCTGTCTCTCCTGGGACAAATTCGTAGCCTTGCGGCAAGGAGGGACCATCCTCATACTGCTGGAGCGCGAGGCCCTCGGCAGCGAGCTTGGGTTTGGTTTCAGCCGGCGCCTGGGCGCAGAGGGAAAAAACCGGCGCTGCGGCGGCGGCGATCAGGTACAACCAGCGAACCACGACACACCTTTACTTTCCGGGCGAGGACTCCGGCAGCGCACCGGGTTCGGCCTGCGGATCAATTCGCAGAGGAATGGTGACCCAGGCATATTTCTCGCTTCCCGGTTCCCCGCCATCGGTTAGGCGCAGGCGATAGGCGCCGAGTGGAACATCGAATAAAAGCTGGCCCTGCCGGGTCTGCGCGGCGTCGATCGAGCGGAGCAGGCCGAACCAGGAGTCCAAGCCTTCGCCGTTGTCGAGTTCCCGGTACTGTTTGCCGTTATCGCCTTCGAGCATCAGCAGCGGCAGGGAAAGCTGACGTCCGCCGCCGTTGGTGACCGAAAGGGAGACGAGAAGAAAACGGTTATCCGGCGTCCGCACGGAGAAATCGCTACCCAATTGACTTCGCCAAACGGTTTCAATGACATTAAACGTGAGCGGGCCGAGCGGGACGCGCTCGCCCATCTGATAATCGATACGATTGGAAGTGCCGGAGGCACCACAAGCGGCAAGAAAAACAACCGGCGACAAGGCTAGTAATCGAATTGAGACATCCCGCATGACGACTATCACCCAATTCTACCGGAATTTGAAACGGCTGCAAGTGCGATTTTTCGTGCTGGCAGTGTGCCTTCTATTCGCCCGAGTGCCCGCGGTCCCGCAGGAGCACCCGGTTTCGGGACGCGAAATCGCGCCGGTAATGAGCGCGGCCGGGGCGGACTGGCTGGAGCGGCCGGAACGCGAAGCCGAAGAGCATCCGGAACAGGCGCTGGACGCGCTGGATCTGAAATCCGGGATGACGGTCGCCGATGTGGGCGCGGGGACGGGATATATGACGCTGCGCCTGGCCCGGCGAGTCGGGCCGGAAGGGAGGGTTTATGCGGTGGATATCCAGCCGGAGATGCTGCGGCGGCTTCGCGAGAACGCGGCTCGGGCGAAGCTGGACAACATTCAGCCGGTGCTCGGGGAGGAGAGCGATCCCAAATTGCCGCGCAATTCGCTGGATTTGATTGTGCTGGTGGATGTGTATCACGAAATGTCGCAGCCGCAGCAGATGCTGAGGAAATTCCGCGAGGAATTGAAGCCCGACGGGCGGCTGGTGCTGGTGGAATATCGCAAGGAAGATCCGAGGGTTCCCATCAAAGAAGCACATAAAATGAGCGTTCAGCAGGTGAAAATCGAGCTCGAAGCGGAGGGATTTCATTTGAAGAAAGTGGATGAGCGGCTGCCGCGGCAGCATATTTTGATTCTTACGAAATAGTGTCCGGGTGAAAACTGCTCCTAAGCCCGGGTAAACCCGGGCCATTACTGGCGCGGCTCGCGGAGCTGCGCGACCGCGCCGCACCGAGTGAAGCGACGAACGTGCTCCGTGACTGGTGGCGCGGCAGTTATAAATGGCGGAACGGCTCCTCGGATTCGACGGGGAGCTTGGGGGTTTCGCGCGTGAGCGAGCGGGTGATGAGGTCTTTGGAGCCGAGACCGACGGCGATCGCGAGCGCGAGGACGATTCCGCCGAACATGATTCCGAAAGCGAGATTCACGATGCTGCGGCCGATGTCGAGGTGCTCGAGCGCCATGGCGACGGCGAGCACGATGATCATCCATTTGACTCCGGCGCTGAGCAGCCGCGCGTACTGGAGATTCATGTTGACGGCGCCAATCAGGACGCTGCGGGCGACGAATCGCGCGATGATGCTCCCGATCGCCAGGACCAGCGCGGCAGCGATCACGTTGGGAAGGTAGTTGAAGAGCTGGAGGACCAGCTCGGATGTGAGCGTGGAATCGAACGCGGCGACGCCGACGAAGAATCCGGCGAGAACGATGGCCCAGAAAACGCTGCGCGCGAAAAGCAGCGACGGGCTTTTATGCGGCGACCATTCGACGATGGAGCGAAGGCCCCATTTGGAGACGCGCTCGTCGAACTGGACGGCGAAGAGAAGCCGGCGAAGGGCGGCGTAGGCGATTCCGCCGAGCAGCGCGGAGAACAGAGCCGCGACGACGAGCGCGATGACGCCGGGAACGAGACTGGCGAGCTCGTTTAAAACGCGGATCATGGATTGATTCAGGGCTTGTTGGGCTTGCTGCCACATAGATGCTCCATTGGAGGTCATGGGTTGAAGCGGTCGGGCCAGCGCCAGCGCGACAGGGCGTAGGGTTTGGCTTGCTCGAAGGCGAGCGCGAGTTGTTCGAGGCGCGCGGAGCCGGATATCGAATCGGGCTCGAGCGCGTAAGATGCGGCCCAGGCGAGGTACAGCGGGGTCATGGCGCGGAGCAGATGATCGGGATTGAGGACTCGAAGATGATGGCCCAGCGCGAAATCGTAAATGATGCGCGACCACAGGCGATCGGGAAGATAAAAAGCTTCGGGGCGCCCGCGGGCCAGTTTGTTGAGCTCGAGAAGCGTTCCGGGCGGAAGAATCGCGCCCCAGATGTCCTGAAGATTGCGGCAGGCGAGCTCAAAGGACTCGAACAGGCGGCGCGGATCGATCGAATCGGAGCGGGAATCGCCGGCTTCGGGGGCTTCGCCGAAGACGGGAACGGGTTTCGAACCGCGGGCGCGCTGCCAAAACGCGGCGCGATGCTCCATTTCGCGAAAAACGGGATCGAGGATCTGCACGAGAACCGAGCTTTGCTTCATCCAGTCGATGGGGGGGTAGCGGCGCAGGCCGAGGGTTGCCTGGCAGATTTCGAAACCGTAGCAGATGGCGTCGAGGGTGAGCGAGGCGAGGGAGCGTCCGTCGGAGGGAGCGGAACGGGCGGAAATGTGGCGCGCCAAACGCACGGAAAAACCGAAATCGGGGCCGAGCGGGTGCTCGATGCGGCGGCCGTAGAGCGCTCGCGTGAGCGGAGAGACGATGGCGCTGTTCAGGAGCCCTTCGAATTTCGCGTGCGTGTAGCAGGGAGTAACGAGATCGAAATCGAGCTCGAGGATCGGACGCACCAGGCTGTAGATCCATTGCGCGGTGACGTGTTCGAGATCGGAAACGACGATGGCGATGGCGCGGGCATTGAGATTCGAGGCGACGGCAAAGACGGTGTCGCAGGCGGCGCGAATGGATTCGGCGGGATCGAGCGAGCGGCCGGCGGAAATGAACGGGAAAGGGACTGTGCGGAGAGTTTCTGATTCGGGAGTGGGGAGCGGGGCGTCGAGGGCGGGATAAAGGACCACGGTGCGGGTCGCGGTGTAGAGTTTCGCGGCGGATTCGCGCGCGCGCTCAATGGCCAATTCGATCGTCTCGGCTGGAGCGGGGACGAGAAGCCCGACCACGAGACCCGCGGCGCCGATCTGATCGAGGCGCTCGCGCGTGGGCTGCGGGATTTCTTCAAGAGCGGTCATGTTTCAAGCGTGGAAGCGATTTTTAGAACCGCTCCCTGCGGTCGCGGCTCGCATCGGGCTGACTCGATCAATATTGAGGCGAGACCGCAGGAGGAAGGAGTCATGCTCCACCGGCTCCCATGAGAATGATTCCCAGTAACGGGATGCGCACCCAGACGGGGCGGTTATCGAGTTCGTAAGTGACTTCGTAAAGCGCTTTGTCGAGACGAAAGGCGTCGAGCAGAGCGTGGAGCTCGCGCGGACCGGACGGAAGAAAACCGGCGCCGGCGGCCGCTTCATGATATCCGCGGAGGAATTCGACAGAAGCGGAGCGTTCCCACAGACGCGCCCAGGGTTCGAGGCTGTCCAGGGGTTCACCGTGACGCGCGGACCAGTTGAGCAGGGTGGCATAGGCGCCGTAGCTGAAGGATCGCAGCATGGCGGCGACGTCTTTGAGGGGAGACTGCTTGGCGCGCCGCTCGCGCAGAGGACGGGCGGGTTCGCCTTCGAAATCGAGAATGACGAAATCGGTTTTCGAGCGGAGCACCTGGCCGAGATGAAAATCGCCGTGAATGCGAATGCGCATGCCGTGAGCGGAATCGGGCAAATCGGGTTGCAGAGTGCGCAGGCGCGCGAGGATTTCGCGGCGGCGGCCGAGCACGAGCGCGGCGGGTTCGACGGTGTCATCGGGCAGGCGCGAGACGTTTTCCTTGAGCGCGTCGAAGACGTGAATGGCGTGGGCGCGGAGGCCGGTGTAGAGCGCGTGAAGATCGTTGGAGGTGAACGGCTCGGGCGCGAAATCGGGATCGTCGGTGGGCGCGGCGAGGGCACGATGAAGCTCGCCGGTGCGCCGGCCGAGCGTGACGGCGGCATCGAGATACAGTCCGACGTGATCGCGCGCGAAGGAAGAAAGCGGCTGATCGGAGAACTGGATGGGCTGGTTCAGCTCGGCCTGAAATTCGGAGGGGAAATCGTGGGGCGCGCTGAGCTCGAAGTAGCGCTCGATCTCTTCGACTGTCCAGCGCCAGGCGTCACCTTCGTTTTCGACCAGCGCTTCGAGCAAAGCGAGCGTGGCGGGTTCGGCACCGTCGACGTATTCGAGCGCGCCGGCGTAGCCAGGAACGCGGTCGAAGTGGACGCGCTCGGTCAGATATTTTTCGAGTTCAAAATCGGGGTTGGGGCCGGGCTGGTAGCGGCGGAAAAATTTGAGAATCAGGCGATCGCCATAGACCACGGAGGAGTTGCTTTGCTCGGAAGAGATGCGGCGGATGGGCAGCGGGTTGGCAGCGGCGCCGTTCAGGAGTTTGCCGGGCTCCCCGCGAACGCGGCCGGCGCGAGTTTCGAGCTCGCGGCTTGCGCCGATGAGCGCGAGGATGGCGGCACAGGCATCGTCGTCGAAAATGCCATCGTGCAAGACGCCGGGACCGTCGGGGGTGAGGATGGGAGCGACGATCGCGTTGCCGAAATTTTCGCGGATGTGATCGGCGGCTTTTTCAAGCGCGACCGCGAGCGGAAGAAAATACGTCTCCGGAGCGCCGCTTTCGTATTGCACCTGGACCAGCGCGAGCGCGGCCTTGGGGCGATCTATGCCGGTCCAGTCGACGATTCGCGTGGAGCGGATGTGACGCGATTTTCCGCCGAACCAGCGCTGCCGCACGAGAAAATCCGGCAGCACGACGGTTTCGAAGCGATGATGCGCGGCGCCTTCAAACAGCGTCGCCCATCCCGCGCCGATGCTTAACACGGCGGGGACCGCGGGGGTCTGCGTTTCGGCGGGTCCGGCGGCATGGAGCTCGAGCCACAAGAAACCGTAGGCGCCGACCGTAAATCGATAGGGCTGGCGGGTGATGGGCGGAAATTCGACGTAGCCGAGCATTTCCACGGGAACGGCGCCCTCCAGGCCGGAAAGATCGAGATCGACGGGCTGCGCGAAACGCGAAAGGTTGGCGATGCAGAGAATCTGCTCGCCTTCATAGCGGCGCAAATAGGCCAGCACTTTTCGATTTTCGGGATTCAGAAACTCGAGAGTTCCGCTGCCGAAGACGCGAAAAAGCTTGCGCAGGGCGATCATGTTGCGCATCCAGTTGAGGAGCGAGCTGGGGTCGCCCTGCTGGGCTTCGACGTTGACGGCCTGGTAACCCCAGACCGGGTCCATGATCACGGGGCTGTACAACCTTGCGGGGTTGGCGCGGGAAAAGCCGGCGTTGCGATCGCCGCTCCACTGCATGGGAGTGCGGACTCCGTTGCGATCGCCGAGATAGATGTTATCCCCCATTCCGATCTCATCGCCGTAATAAACGATGGGAGTTCCGGGGAAGGAAAGCAGGAGACTGTTCAACAGCTCGATGCGGCGGCGGTTGTTATCGAGCAGCGGAGCCAGGCGGCGGCGGATGCCGAGATTAATGCGCATGCGCGGATCGGCGCTGTAGGCGAGATACATGTAGTCACGCTCGTCGCTGGTGACCATTTCAAGAGTGAGCTCGTCGTGATTACGAAGGAACAGCGCCCACTGGCAATTGGGAGGAATTTCCGGAGTCTGCGCCATGATGTCGGTGATGGGAAGGCGATCTTCCTGGCGCAGAGCCATATAGATTCTCGGCATAAGCGGGAAATGAAATGCCATGTGGCACTCATCGCCGTCGCCGAAATAAGGACGGACGTCGCTTGGCCACTGGTTGGCTTCGGCGAGAATGGCTCTATTTTCGTAATTAAGGTCGAGCTCGGCGCGAACCTTTCTAATAATTGCGTGAGTTTCGGGAAGGTTTTCGCAATTGGTGCCGTCGCGCTCGACCAAATAGGGAATCGCGTCCACGCGCAGCGCATCGACGCCCATATCGAGCCAGAAACGGAGGATTTTCAGCATTTCCTCGACGACGCGGGGATTGTCGTAATTGAGATCGGGCTGATGAGAAAAGAAGCGATGCCAGAAATAGGCTTTGGCGACGGGGTCCCAGGTCCAATTTGATTTTTCGGTATCGGTGAATATGATGCGGGCGTCACGATATCTCTGATCGTTGTCATTCCAGACGTAGAAATCGCGCTCAGGCGAGCCGGCCGGGGCGTTGCGGGCGGCTTGAAACCAGGGATGCTGGTCGGAGGTGTGATTCATCACCAGCTCGATCATGACCTGAAGGCTGCGCTGGTGAGCGGCGGCCAGAAAAGCCTCGAAATCCTCGAGCGTGCCGTAGTTCGGGTGAATGTTCAGATAATCCGAGATATCGTAGCCATCGTCGCGAAGAGGCGAGGGGAAAAAGGGAAGAAGCCACAGACAGGTGACGCCCAGATCCTGAAGGTAGTCGAGTTTCTCAATCAGTCCGGGAAAGTCGCCGACGCCGTCGTTGTTTCCGTCGGCAAAGGCGCGAACGTGGAGCTCATAGATAACCGCGTCTTTGTACCACAGAGGTTCGGTGGCGCTGCCAGGGCGTTTCACTTATGCGCTCCGCGGATGAAGGCGCAGGATATGCGCAGGCCGAATCGCCGGAGTCAGCTCGTAGTAGTTTCGCGACCCCTGCCAGATATAGAGTTCGCCGGAAAGCAAATCCAAAGCTTCGAAGGATTGGTCCAGGTTCAGGCTTAGTGAGGGTAAATCCAGATTCACGAAACCTGATTGTTTGTGAAGAGGGTCCAAGTTTACAAGCACGAGAATAGTATTGGCGTAATGCGCGGTGGTTTTCGAGTAACAGATGACTTCCGGGTTATCGGTATCGTGAAAGTGAAGACCGCGGTCGCTTTGAAGCGCGAGGTTTTCACGGCGGACGGTATTGACGCGAGCGATCAGATCGCGAAGGCTCGACGGAGAATCGAT
>JASHWA010000270.1 GCA_030044325.1 Bryobacteraceae bacterium | reverse complement strand
GAAATCGTTCCGCCGGCGAGCGTAAACGCATTTTCGAGGGTAACGAAAGGCGTGGTCGAGCTCGGCGAGAAGGAAACCGGCAGAGCGAACGGCGGATTGCCCGCGTTTCCCGTCCCCAGACCGAGCGTAGCCTGGTCGGTCATGATCGCATACGCGGAACGCAGCACGGTTTTTCCGTTCTTGAACGGGTCCCACGCGAGACCGATGCGCGGCTGGAAGTTGAGAGCGCTTTGATTGTACAGGTCGGACGGCCCTCCCGCGGTGCCCACCCGAACCAGTTCATCGGTCGCCAGGTTGAAATTGACAAAGCGGTTTTCCGCCTCGTACGGCGTCCCGTACCAGTCATAGCGCAGGCCCAACGTGGCCGTGAAAGTGGGGGTGATTTTCCACGCGTCCGTAAAGTACGCGCCGAGCGCGTCCGCGTAGCTGCGATTCGAGCGGTTGCCGGTGTTGGAGCTGAAGCTGGTGGCCTGGTCGGCGGTGAAAGCTGCGATGCTCGCAAAGGTGAAGGTTCCCGGCGTGGCGGAAAAGTTGTCCGAATTCTGCGGGCGGAATTCGCCGCCGAAGCGGATCGAATGATTCCCGTGCACCCAGCTCACCGTGTCGGACAAGACTTCCACGTTATCTCCGCGTCCTTGCGGGAACCCGCTGATTCCGCCGAACGTGAAGGCGCCCGAGACGGTAACCTGCGGGATGGTCCCCACCCCGCCGTTATTGATGCCGAACTGCGATGAGGGTATCTGCTGATCCGCGAAGAAGGTGATCAGGATGCGATTGAAGCCGAGGCGCGCTTCATTCACCCAATTCGCGCTGGGCACCCAGGTTTCGTTGAGCGTCAGGATCTCGCGATGTCCGTTGCGCATATCGCCGCCGCCCGGGAAGCTGTTTCCGTCGGTGGAAGGCGGCTCATTGCGCTGATCGCGCTGGATCGCGTAGTAGAAGTTGAAGCGGTTCGCCGAATTGATCACCCAGGTCTCATCGGTGGTGCCCTGATAGATATTGACCGGCGCGACGGCTGATCCGACGAACTGGTTGGTGCCGGAATTGGGCTGCGGAATCAGACTCAGAAGCCCTTGCACCGCCGGGTCGCTGGTAGCCATGATCTGCGAGCGCTGCGCCGCGGTCAGCGTGGTTGCCGACAGCGGAACCGATTGGCGCTGGCGCAGTTCTTCATAGGTGAAAAAGCCGAAAAACTTGTTCTTGACAAACGGCATGCCGACGTCGCCTCCGAACTGGTTACGGATGAAGGGCGATTGCGGATTCGGAACCAGGCCTGCGCTCGAGGAGATATAGGTTGGGTTGGAGAAATTGCGCGCGTCGAAAAAGTAGTTGCGCAGGAATTCGTACAGCTCGCCGTGCACCTGGTTGGTTCCCTGCCGGGTGGCGATGATCACCGTCGAACCGGAATTGCGCCCGTACTGCGCGTCGAAGGTCTGGTTGTCGATGGAGATCTCTTCGATGGTATTGATGGTCGGCTGGAAGGTCACCTGGTTCTGGTTCGGATCGCTCAGGTTGATTCCGTTCACCAGGTAGTTGATGCTCGATTCGCGCGCGCCCGCCGAATTGAACGCGAACGATCCCTGCCCGCGCAGCGGAGCCGTAAGGAATCCGTTCGCCGGCGGGGTGACCGTTCCTGGAACCAGCAGGGCCAGATCCACGAAGTGACGGCCATTCAGCGGAATTTGCTGCACCGTTTGCTGATTAATCACGTCCCCGACCGTGGTGGTGGTCGTATCGATGATCGGCGCGGCGGCCGTGATCTCGATGGTTTGCGTGGTGGCCGAGACGGTCAACTTGAAATCCTGGCGCGTGGTGGTGCCGGCCGATACGTCCAGATCGTTCACCACCAGTGTCTGCATGCCGGACGATTTCGCCTCCACGCGATACTTTCCGACCAGCAGCGACGGCACCAGGTACAAGCCCGCGCTATCGGTCGACGTCGTGCGTTCTTCGCCGGTCGCCTGATTTCTCACTGCAATGGCCGCTTTGGGGATCACCAGTCCCTGCGCATCGGTGACGGTCCCGGTGATCGCTCCGGTCGATTGCGCCAACGCGGAAAAACTCGAAACGCTGAGAAGTGAAACGGCCAGAACTGCGCCGAAAACGACCGCGATCAGCGATCGTGTCAATCGCTCAAACATGGACGCTCCCTTTCAAATGAAAAGCTGAGAATTCTGCCCCTGGTCACAAGCCGGCAGTCGCAGCGTCCGGCTTCAAGATCCTCTAAGAGGTTGCTGAAAAACTCCTCGGCGAACCCCCGGCCTGACGGCCAGGGCTGTATGCAACGATTTCAGGAACAGCCCTGCCCGTGAGGGCGGGGGTAACTGGAGTTTTTCAGCAACCTCCTAAAGCTCTCATACTGGATTTGACGTGTGTCGAAGCCAGTTGTAAATTACCCTGATTGTCTTTAGATTCCTGAGCGAGTAATTGGTTTCAATACTGTTTATTGTAAACACAAATATGTCTCTTGGAATTTCGCCTCAGCCCTTCGTGCGAGCGATAATCCGGCGTTAAAATTGAGCATGCGGAGTGCAGTCCGTCTCGCTCTCGCGTTTTTCCCTGCGCTAGCGGCGCGGGCGGACTCAAGAGACTGCGCGGTTTGTCACGCGAACATCTGGCAAACTTACCAGCGCACGGGAATGGCGCGGTCGTTTTACCGGCCCGATCCTTCAAACACCGTCGAAGATTACGATCATCGGAATTCCTACGATCACCTCGCTTCCGGAGTCCATTACGAAATGATCCACTCCCGGGATTCCGCGGGCGACCATTATTTTGAGCGGCAATCGACTGTCGGATTTCGCGGCGAAAAAGCCAACGTGCTGGATAATGCGATCGATTTCGTGATGGGATCGGGAAATCACGCGCGCACCTATCTGCATCGCACCGCGCGTGGGACGCTTCAGCAGTTGCCCGTTTCCTGGTACGCGGAAAACGGAGGCGAATGGGCGATGAGTCCCGGCTACGACCGGCCGGATCATCAGGGATTCCAGCGCAGCGTGACCTACGATTGCATGTTCTGCCACAACGCGTATCCGGAAATTCCGGCTGGCGCCGGCCCGCGTTCGGAGCCGGTGTTTTTGCGCGTTCCCGAAGGCATCGATTGCCGGCGCTGCCATGGCGATGGAGAAAAACACATGGCGCTCGCCCGCGGCGGCGCGCGCGTCGGGGAAATTCGCGGCGCGATTCTCAATCCTTCGCGGCTTTCGCCCGAGCGCCAGTTGGAAGTTTGCGCGCAATGTCATCTTGAGACCACCAGCTCCCCGCTTCCGGGCTCCATCGTCCGCTACGAGCGCGGGCCGTTTTCTTACCGGCCCGGCGAACCCCTGGATGCCTTCATTCTGCATTTTGACCATGCGCCCGGATCTGGTCACGACGACAAATTCGAGATCAGCTCATCCGTGTACCGGCTGCGGAAATCCGCATGTTTTCGTATGTCCGAAGGCGCGCTCACCTGTACCACTTGTCACGATCCTCACAATGCTCTGCGCGGTGAAGAAGCCGCGCGCCACTACACCTCGGTCTGCCGCGGTTGCCACGCCTCCGCGCTCGATCGCCTGATTACCGGAGGCGCGCACACCAAATCGGAAGATTGCACCGGCTGCCACATGCCCAAGCGCCGGACCGAGGATGTCGTTCACGTGGTCATGACCGATCATTGGATTCAACGCGTGAAGCCTTCGGGTGACCTGGTCGCCCCGCGCGCTGAAGTTCCGGTCGATGCGCATCCTTATCGGGGCGAAGTGGTTCGCTACGGTCTTTCTTCCGCCGCGCCGCGTCCGGAAGACGAGTTGTATCTGGCCGTCGCGCAGGTGAGCCAGCAAAGCAACCTGGACGCCGGCATTGTGCGCATCACGGCGGCGATCGCGAAATTCCATCCCGACAACCCCGAATACGACCTGCAGCTGGCGGACGCACTTTCGAATGCGCGGCGGTTTGCCGAGGCCGCGCCCGTTTATCAGGACGCGCTCAAGCTCGATCCGAAATCCGCCGCGGCCTTCGAGCGCCTGGCGCTGTGCCTTTCGCAAATGGGGAATGTATCCGGCGCCGAATCGGCGCTCGACCAGGCTCTCAAGCTCGCGCCCAACGCCACCCGCTGGGTTCTCTTAGGCGAGGTTCGCGTCCAACAAGGAAAGCTCCGCGAAGCGCTGGATGCATTTCAAAGCGCCGTGCAGCTTGACCCGCGCATGCCCGACGCGTTTGCGACGGCCGGCGCCATCGCGTTCGAGCTCGGCGATTCCGCCCAAGGCGAGACCGATCTGCGCCGCGCGCTGCTGCTGCATCCGAACCATCCCGCCGCCCACAACAATCTCGGAAATCTGCTCGCGGAAACCAACCGGTTTGAAGAGGCGAAATTTCATTTCGAGACCGCGCTGCGCATTCGCCCGAATTACGCGGGTGCTCGCTACGATTTTGCGCTCGCGCTCGTGCGCGTCAACAGGCTCAGGGAAGCGCGGGCGCAGCTCGAATCGATTCTGGCATCGGGCGAGTCCTCGCCGGCCGGCGCCGCTCTTCGCGAGGAAGCGCGGAAATTGATCGAACAACTCCGCAAGCTGCCCTGAGCAGTACGCTGAACCCGGCTGATCCACTCGCGCTCGGCCTCTTGACGGTCGCGATTCCGTCGCTGTTCGCCTGACGCCTGGTAAACCGCAGCCTGAAGGCTGGCGGATGTCCAGAGTCGCCGTGTCAGTGCCCTACAGCCGTCTTGCGTCAGCGGGCGGGCGCCGTGAACCCGCTGGCGTTTTTGTGGTTTACTGAATAGAAATGGCGACGTCAACAGGGCAGTTGTCCACGCCGGTGCCCGCCTCGTCGGCTCGCAATATGCCCTGGACCACCATCGCGTGGTTCACCGCTTTGATCGTGATCGGGTTCTTTCCGATCTTGCGCCATCTGGTGGAACAGTGGGCCACGGACGAAGATGTGGGCCACGGTTTTTTTGTTCCCGTGGTCGCGGGATTCATCGCCTGGCAGCGCCGTGAACAGCTGGTGAGCATCACGCCGAAACCGTGCTGGTGGGGTGCGGCTCTGGTGGTGTGGGGAATTCTGCAAAGCTACATCGGCACTCTGGGCGCGGAGCAGTTTCTTCAGCGTACTTCCGTATTGATCGCGTTTCTGGGAGTTCTGCTGCTCACCGGCGGAGTCCGGATGGTGAAGGCGCTCGCGTTCCCGCTGCTGCTGTTGCCGTTCATGATTCCGTTTCCGGCCGTGATTTACAACCAGATCACGTTTCCGCTCCAGTTGTTCGCATCCGGGGTGGCGGAAAACGTTCTGAACCTCCTGAGCATTCCCGTGCTGCGCGACGGCAACGTGCTGGAGCTCGCCAATGGCGACCGGCTGAACGTCGCCGAAGCGTGCAGCGGCATTCGCAGCTTGATGTCGCTGACCTTCCTGTCGCTGGTCTACGCGTATTTCTTCGACAAGAAGGTGTGGATGCGATGGGCGCTGCTGTTGGGCACCATTCCCATCGCGATTCTCGCCAACGCCGGGCGTGTGACCATCACCGGAATGCTCGCCGATGTGAACCCGGATTTGGCCCACGGATTCTTCCATAGCCTGGAAGGCTGGATCATTTTCGTGATCGCGTTCGTCATGCTGCTGGCGCTTCACGTCGTCATCAATCGCGTCTACGCCTGGACCGCCGGGCGGTCCAAGAATGCCTGAGCGCCGCCCGGCATGCCTGATGCGCTACGCTGCGTGGTTTTTCGCGCTCAGCCCGCTTTGCGCGCAGCCGCCGGTGAATCCCAACGATCAGGTTTTAAAAGCGCTGGACGATCTCGAGTGGCGGCTGAAACTGGGTGACGTGGCGGATGTGGATAAGATCGCCTACACCAGCCTTCCGCCGGCGCATGTGACCAATCGCACGGCGCCCGGCGCGACCAATCCGTTGATCATCCATGCCTATACCTTCATACCGAAGAACCTGGATCGCACGAACAAGCACCCGCTGCTGGTGCTCGCGCACCAGGGCATCCACGGAAATGTTTCGTCGAGCGAGCTGGGGCACATCCTGCGCGAGCTGGTCGCGCAGGGCTACACCGTGATCGCGCCGGATTATCGCGGCTCCTCCGGCTACGGGCAGCAATTTTACAATCAGATCGACTACGGCGGCCGCGAAGTGGACGATGTGTTCGCCGCGCGCGAGTGGATGCTCGAAACCTACAGCTTTCTCGACTCCAAACGCGTCGGAATGATCGGCTGGAGCCACGGCGGGTTCATCACGCTGATGAACATCCTGGAGCATCCCGGCGCCTACGCCGTCGCATACGCGGGCGTTCCGGTGAGCGACCTGGTCCTGCGCATGGGCTACGAAAACGACCAATATCGCGCGCTGTACTCTGCCCCGTATCACATCGGAAAAACGGTGCGAGACGATATTCAGGAGTACGAACGGCGGTCGCCGGTC
Source organism: Bryobacteraceae bacterium (assembly GCA_030044325.1). Lineage (GTDB taxonomy): Bacteria > Acidobacteriota > Terriglobia > Bryobacterales > Bryobacteraceae > Palsa-187. The sequence continues at coordinate 943 of JASHWA010000270.1, read as the reverse complement.
AGCCTGGTCTCGAAACTTCAGACGCCGCTGCTGATCCACACCAACACCAACGATGAGGACGTCAACGTGCTCGAAGTGGAGCGCCTGATCACGGCGCTCAAAGCCGAAGGCAAGCCGTTCGAGTACAAAATCTACGACAATGCGCCGGGCGGCCATATGTTCAATCGCCTGGACACCGATCTGGCCCGCCAATCGCGCGCGGAGATTTACGCGTTTTTGAAGAGGTACTTGTTGCCGTGAAGGAACTGACCGGTGGTCAGTGGCGAATGGCCAGTCGCGCTGCCTGGCGGTCTTTACTGGCCACTGGACACTGGACACTGGCCACTTTCTTCGTTGGAGTTCTCGCGGCACAAGCCCCCGCAGGAGGCCGCGGACCAACTGCACCGCAGTCGCAGACCGCGCCCGCGCCCGCGCCCGCTCCGGTCGACACCCAGCAATCGACCGATCAGGTCTTAAAATCCATCGACGATCTCGCGTGGCGGCTAAAAATCTCCGATATCGCCGATTTCGATAAGGTCGCCTACACCAGTCTTCCGCCCGCCCACAATCCCAATCCCACCGCGCCCGGCGCCGGCAATCCGCTGATCGTTTACGCGTACACTTTCATTCCCAAAAATCTCGACCGCGCGAAAAAACATCCGCTGATCGTTCTGATTCACGGCGGCGTGCACTCCAATTTCACCTCCGAATCCGCGCATATCGTGCGCGAGCTTCTGGAGCAAGGCTACTCCATCGTTTCCACCGATTATCGCGGCTCGACTGGCTACGGCATGAATTTTTACCGGCAAATCGACTACGGGGGGCGCGAGGTGGACGACGTCTACGCCGGGATGCAATGGATGCTCGCGCACTACGATTTTCTCGATCCCAAGCGCGTGGGAATCGTCGGCTGGAGCCACGGAGGGCTGATCACGCTGATGAATATCTTCGAGCATCCGGAGTC
>JASHWA010000269.1 GCA_030044325.1 Bryobacteraceae bacterium | reverse complement strand
CCGAGTGCGTAGTTGCCTTCATGGCAGGCGTACTCGTAAATGTGCTCGTCAGTCATCGGCCAGGTGTACTCGCCGGTCCACGGACGAGTCCAGGTTTCCGGATCGTCGATGGTGAACTTGTAAAGCAGCGTGCGCGGACCGGCGCGCGTGAAATATTCGGTCACGTGCAGATTTTCCGTCGATCCGCGGAAGCGGGTCTTATCCGTGAAATTGGTGGTGTCGACCACCAGCGTGTCGCCTTCCCAGTGCCCCACCGAATCGCCCAGCCACAGCCGCATATTCGAGGGCAGGTGCTGGGCGTTCATGCGAATCACGCGCGCGTCATGCACCATTTCGGTCAGGATCATGATGCTGTCTTTGGTCTCGACGATCTGATGCAGATTGTTGTAGAAATAATCCGGCAGAATGGGCGGGCCGGAGGTTGAGCCGAAACCGAGCAGGCACTGCTCGCCCAGCGGACGGCGCTCCGGATCGTCGTAAGCGCCGGGCGCAGGATCGAGCCCGGGATCTCTGCTTTCGCCGGCGTCCGAAGTGGGACGGAAGCGATTGCGCCCGAACCGTTCCCGCGCGGCCTGCGTCATGGGAGGAACACGGCCGTCCGCCGGATCGATGACGATCGAGGAGCGAAACGTGCCGTCGACCACGTTCACCGTCGAACCGGGATCGAGCCAGCCGCTATTGTATCCGCCCACGTTTCCAGCCGCTCCCGTCGATCCGTCGCCGCCCTTGGGGGGCGCGGCGCGGTTGGGATCAAGCGGAGCATCGCCCCGTTCGCGGCGCGCCGCGGCCGCGCTTTGCATTTTGTCCGCCTGCTCCTTGGTAAGCGTCAACGAGGCGCCGCGCGATCGCTCCACCGGCGTGATGGTGGCGACGTCGTAGGTCCCTTGCAGATCGGGATGCCCATCGGGCATGCGCGGAACGGTGTACGCTTTCGGCGCAGGTTCGTTCGCCGTCTGCGCAGCCACCGGAACCAGCGCGGCCGCGGCGACCGCGGCCATCATCAGGACTCGCATAGGAACCTCCTACTGCGTTAGCGGATGCTTCCGCCACTTGCCATACAACAATTCTTCCACGAATTCGACGCATTTGAAATCGAGCAGCCGCTCGTTCGCTTCCTGCCGCCGATACAGCGGCATGGCGATCTTCCACGCCTTGGTAAAGACGTTGGGATCTTCGATGGTCGCCTCGTATTGAATGATATCGGGACTGGTGCGCGTGAAACGCTCGGTTACGTGCAGCGCGTCGCTATGGAAATCGCCCGCGCGGTCGAACCAGGTCGAATCGTTGAAACCGGTGACATCGATCACCAGCGTTTCGCCTTCCCAGTGGCCGACCGATTGACCCATCCAGGAATCGACTGGCGCCGGTCCCGGATCTTTCAGATAAACGTTCCGTACGGCGCCGTCGTATTGATACGCGAAGAAAATCTGGGACCCGTTCTCCAAAATCTGGAACGGCTGCGGCATGTAGTTCGCGCGGGGAATGCCGGGAAGATAGCACTTGATTTCGGGGTCTCGCTCCAGCCAGTGTTCCTGGTTTTCCTTTTTGGTTTTGAGGGCTTCGGGTTTGTAGGGGATTTCCCCGCCGCCGACGATCACGCCCATGCTGGGCGGAACGGCGCCGACAGCACCCAGCGCAAGGACGGGAGCCGCGGGAACAGGTCCATATGGACCCGGACGCAGCGCCATCGCGGGACGCGCGGTATGCGCTTCCAGGTCGTAATTCGCCTCGTTCATCGTCTGCCAGATGCCGTTGAGGTCGGCGTGGCCGCCTTCGGCGCGTGGGGCGCGATAGGTCGAGTTCTGGGCGGCGAGCGGAATTGCCGCAAGCGCCAGCACCGCGCCCGCGGCCGTGAGTTTCATCAGGTTTTGGATCTTCATGGATAGCTTGAAACCGGTTCGCACCGGTCTCCTTTTAAATCTCGTGGTTTCTTGATTCTAATCGCTCGACGCGCGTTCGGCAACTGCCGGCCGGGTGGTTCACGGCGGGTAACGCCCGCAAATCCGCAAATTTTCGTAAGAATCTTCCACCGGCCCGAGCGCCCTCGCGACCTTGAAACCGAATGTCTGGGGTTGACGGGATGCGAGAAAGCGTGGATACTCTGAACGAAGGGGGTTTTATGGTCCACCCTCGAGTTGGTCTGCTTGCGGGAATTGTCGCGATAGCGGTCTCATTTCCCGTTTCGGCGCAAACGGTTGTTTCCACGCATTCCGGCACTCTTTATTTCTTTGAGGGAACCGTGTACTTGGGCGATCAGCGCCTGGAGCAGCGCTTCGGCAGGTTTCCCGATATCGGGGAAGGCAACGAGCTGCGGACCGAACAGGGCCGCGCCGAAGTGCTGCTGACTCCGGGAGTTTTGCTGCGCATCGGCGATAACAGCGCGATCCGGATGGTTTCCGAGCAGCTCTCCGATACGCGCGTCGAGCTCTTGAACGGCTCGGCCATCGTGGAAGTGAATCAGAACGCGCCGGATACCGCGGTCACGCTGATTTACAAGCAGTGGCAGATGAAGGCGCCCGATTCCGGAGTGTATCGCGTCGATACGGATCCGGCGCGAGTACGGGTGTACCGGGGCCAGGTGAGCGTTTCGACAGGCGGGAAATCCGATCCGGTAACCGTGACCGATAATCAGGATTTGCCGCTCGCCGCAGTTCTGGTTTCTGAACCGGCTCCGATTACCGGCGGCGACGCGTTCAAGTCGTGGGCGATGAACCGCAGCCAGGCCGTTTCCGCCGATAATGCCATCGCATCCGAGATTTTGGACGATCCCGATCAGATGGATCAGGCGTCCGGTCTGGACGCCGGGGGGTACACGTATTTCCCGCTGACAGGCGTTCCGTCGCTCGGAATCAACAATCCTTACGGCGTCAGCTTCTGGAGCCCATACCAGGCGAGCCTGAACGCGCTGTATTTCCCCTCCTACCTGTACACGCCTTTCTATCCGGGTTGGCCCACGGCGATCATTATTTATCCTCGGCCGAGCACGCTGCTGCCCGGGCGGCTTGGGAGTCTGGGGCTGCGCAACGGGCTGCTTACGCCAAGACCGACCGGCGGCCTGGGGCGCCCGTCGTATAGTGTGCCCACGATCCGGACAACACCGAGCGTGGTTCGTCCCGCGGTCCGCCCGGCGGTTGCGCCGCGCCCCGCGATCGGGCATCGCTAGTGTGGCGTTTCTGCATTCCCTTTACTATATTCGAGCGACGCTGGACCCCGCCGTGACCGGCAGGGCTGTAGTCGGGCGCGACAGCCCTGCCCGTGAGGGCGGGGGCAAACTCCCGACAACGGTAAAGGAACTTCGGAAAGGGAACACTAGGAGCCCGGTCCTCGGCTGATTTACTGCGCTGGTGCGTAATAGCCCAGGCGCCAGTGTACTTTGAGCGCCGGAATACCCGGCGGCTGGGTGATCTTCACTTCGACTTTCCGGTATTTTCCGTCCTTGGCCTGATTCTTGGGCGAATACGCCAGCATGTACTGATTGCGCAGCTCGATTCCGATGCGTGAGGCGACGCTGGGCAGATCGTTCGGATCCGAAGCGGTAAAGGCGCGGCCTCCGGTCTGTTCGGCCAGCTCGGAGAGCAGCCGCGGCCCGGAAACCTCCTCCGTGCTCAGTCCCGGAAACAGCACGGGCTCGAATACGCCCATCGCGTAAACCTGTACGTCCGCTTCCCGCACCAGCGATTGAATCTGTTTCGCCGAATATTTACTGTTGTTGTCCCCGCCGTCGGAGACGATCAAAATCGCCTTGCGCGTGTTTTTCGCGTCCTTCATTTCATGCAGCGCCATCTCGGCCGCATCGAGCAGCGCGGTGAGGCCGCCCGGCTGTACGCTCGCGAGCTTATCCTGAATCGCGGCGATGTCGTGCGTGAACCCGGCGACCATGTCGGGATGGTCCCCGAACTCGATCAGAAAAGTTTCATCCTGCGGATTCATGGTCTGCAAGAACTGGCTGGCGGCTTTGCGCGAGGTGCGCAGCTTGTCGTCCATGCTGCCGCTCGCATCGAACAGCAGGCCGATCGAGAGCGGCGCGTCTTCGCCGGAGAAGTGCGAAATGGTCTGTTCGACGCCGTCCTCGAAAACGTGGAAATCCTGCCTGCGCAGGCCCAGGACAAATCGATTGGAAGGATCGGTGACGGTCACCGGAATCAGAACCAGCGTGGTATCGACGTTGAAGCGCGGCGTCGCGGCGTCTTCATGCGCCGGATTCGCCGGGATGGTCTGGGCGCCCGCGATCGCGCCCGACAACATGCACAGAACTGCAGCACAGCGCATCACGCCGGGACTCCACCGCAAGTCTATCAGATCAACCGCCGTTGGAAAGAGCGCGCGCCTGCTCCACGATATGCAGAAAACGGTGCGCCAGCTCTTCGATCCAGTCGCATTGACGCCGCGCGACCGCTTCGGGAGGCACCAGCTCGCGTCCGATGCCCACCGCGGCCGCGCCGGCGCGAATAAAATCGCTGGCCGTCTGCTGATTCACGCCGCCCGCGGCGATCAGCCGCACATTGGGGAACGGTCCTTCGAGCGCCTTGATATAACTCGGGCCGCCCAGCGGTGCGCACGGAAAAATCTTGACGAAATCGGCGCCCGCCTTGGACGCGCTCATCACCTCGCTGGGCGTCAGCGCGCCGGGAAACACGACAATCTCATGCTTCACCGCGAATTCGACCACGCTCAGGTCGATTCCCGGGCTGGTGAGAAATCGCGCGCCTGCATCCACCGACCGCTGTGCCGATTCGAGATCCGTCACGGTTCCCGCGCCCACCACCAGCTCGGGATCGCGCGCGGCGAGCTTCGAGATCAAGCCCAGGGCGCCGGGAATCGTCAGCGTGATTTCGGCGATGGGGATGCCGCTGTGCGCGACCGCGTCCACCGCGAACATGGCGTCATCGGCGGAAAGAAAGCGAATTGCGGGAATGATGCCGGTGCGTTCGATCCGGCTGCGAACGTCGGATTTATTCACTGGACGATACGAGCGGCGCGGGTTCCTTCGGCACGCGGGTTTTAAGAATCACGATATCGCCGAAGCCGACCTTCAGATGGAGCTGGTGCGCGGCTGCGGATGATTGGGAAGCTTCGGCCAGGGCGCGGTCCCCGAACGGCCAGGGACGGTGCTTTTGCGCGACGGGATAGTCCGAATTCACTTTGCCGATCTCGCATTTGGCCTGGATCGCGTAGGTTTCCTGTTCCGGCAGACGAAGCAAAATGTCGCCTTCCTCAACCGTCGCGTCGATATCCGCGGTCAGGTTATCGACGTTCACGCTGCCCAGGGAGTGGTCGTCCACCAGGTGAGTATTGCGCGGAACTTTGATGCGATACTCCAGGTCGAAACGATTTTCGCCCCGGAAAAATGCCGGGAGCGGAAAATAGTGGTGCGGGTAGTTGGTGGTGATCACCACCTCGCTGCCGTGGCGCTCAATCGAAATCTCGATCTGCTCGAGCTTATGCATCCACTCGTCGCGCGCCGCGCCGGAGTAGTCGCTATGGGTCGAGCGGACGGTGGTGATTTCGATTTCGGGCTGGTCCCAACCCTCCACCATGAGATTTCCCGTCGAGTTTTTGAGATGCAGCGTGCCGCCCGCGGGGAAATCCATGTGCTCGGTTTTGGTGATCCGGACCTTGCCCGCATAGGGATCGGTGTGCGACTCGTCCGCGGCGCTGACGGTGAGCCCGGAGATCAGCGCGGCTGAAGCGAGCGAGAGAATCATCTTCATAAGTTCCGTGGTAGGCGCGAGAGGAATCGAACCTCCAACCCTCGGTTCCGAAGACCGATGCTCTATCCGTTGAGCTACGCGCCCGCGTCAATTATTATCGCTCAACAGCGTCCCACGGCGGCCAGCGGCTTGTCGCGGGGAGTGTTCATCACACGGAGAACGCGCGGACTCGGCTCGGGGAGGAGCACAGCGCCGGCACCGAGCCGCGACCATCATGGAGCGGTCAGCGCGCGCTTCACACACTAACGCACGTTGCCTCACCGGTCGTCTGCGGTTTCTCGCGAGGCGCTCAGCAGTCCTTCAGAACCGGCCGTATCCAGCCGAACTTCAAGAGCTGCGTTTCCAGAAATTCCAACCCCGATGCGAGCGTTTTTCGATACCGCGGGTCCGTGCAAGCTTCCAGCTGATGCAGCACACGCGTGCGTTGCAGCAGCAGGCTGTCGCGCTGCCGCTCGATTTCGATTTGTTCCGGATCGAGCCGCGGCGGACGCCCGCTCTGTCGTTCACGCGCGGACCGGATCTGCTCCTCTACGGATTTACTTTCCCAGCCGCGCGCCACGCTTTCATTATAACGGTTACCCTCAGCGCCCGCGCATGCCGCGTCCGGCGCTCGACGGCGGAACGACGCCTTTCAGGCGCAGGTACACCGAAGCATAGCCGTATTCCTCGTTGCTGTGCGCGATGATGAGCGTCCACAGCAGCCCGAATTCGTTCCGGTCGCTGCGTCCCATCTTCACGGTCTTGGTTGAATCGGTTTCTTTCAAGTTGTCGAAGACGCCGTCACAGATTTCGAACGAATGCTTCATCGCCGCGACCAGATCGGCCTTGGCGGTCTTGCTGCCCGCGCTGGGCGGCGCTTCCGAGCCGGCGGCCAGCGCGCAGATCCGTCCTTGCACGTCGACGACGTGCGCCATCAGCGCCCCAAACGTCCGGATATCCGGCGTCGGCTGGAACCCGTACTGATCTTCCGGCATCGCCTCGGCAGCCTTTTGCATATTGCCCTTGATTGAAGTGTAGGCGGCCTTCAATGCGTCCACTTCCGACGCGCCCTGCTGCGCGAACAGCGTGGTGCTCGCCGCAAACACGATCATCAACATGGATTTCTGAATCAAAGTGTCCCTCCCGTGGTGAATCGAATGTATTGTATCGTATGCGCGGCGGCGGCGGGCCTCCGCTTGAGCGGCCCGGCGGATCAGTGCTCTTTTTCGCTCGAGGGCGGCACCAGGCCCTTGATGCGCATGTACGTCACGATGTTGCCGTAGTGCTCATACATATGCGCGGTGTTGAAATCCAGCATGGAAAGCTTGGTCCGGTCGCCGAAAAACGTCTTCACCTTCTCGGCCGCCCGCGAGTCGTCAAATGCGTTGTACACGGCGTCGCAATAGGCGAAGGCCTGCTTCAGCTGCGCCACCAGGTCCGCCTTGGAGGTGACCGTCTTTTCGACCTCCGACGATTTCGTCTCGCCTTTGACGGTGGAGCAGAAATAATATTCGTCGTCGGCAATGTGCCCCACGATCTGTCCGAATGTGCGTACGGTCTCGGCCGGCCGGAACGAATAGTTCGCCTCCGGCATTTTTTCCGCCGCTGCGATCACGAATCCCTTGATCGCCGTGTACCAGAATTTCGAATCGCCCGCCAGCGGATTCTGCGCGTTGAGGCCCGCCGCACAGGCGAAACCCAGCGCCAACAGGATCGATTTCTTCATGTCGCCCCCCTTTTTCTTCAGGAAACTTTCTTATGATAGCTTGACGCGGGACGGCCCGATCGGTCACCTCATGCGGGCAGATTTCCTGGCAGGAGAACTCGGCTCGACGGCGTATTAGGCGGCCGCGGTCTGCGCGCCCATGGTATTGGCGAAATGCGCAACCACGGAAGCCATCTCGTCGAGCGCGCGGTAAGCAGCCGACGGCGCCAGATTGCGCGTCAGGACGTACCAGATTCGCATCACTCCGTAATGGACCTTGAGCATCCGCTTCTCGACCACATCTTCCGCCGTCGAGGAGCCGGCCGCGTGCTTCAGCAAATACGCGAGGACTTTGTAGTCGCGGTCGAGCGAGGCTTTCAGCCCATCGAGATCGGCGATGGAGTGCTCGCGCAGCATCGACTGAACCTCGGGGAAGCTCAGTTGATTGGCGGCGGCAACGGCGCCGGCGTAATCCCGCGTCGTGCGGGCGCTCAAGATGAGCACGCACGTATAACGGAACCAGTAGCCGAACAGCAGGACCGAGATTGCCGTGATCACGATTGTTGCGGCAAGTTCGACCATTTTTGTGCTCTGTGAAATCCTCTCCGAGTGAGTGCTCTTACGGTCCCTTTTCTTCTTGGCTCTACCGGAAGAATATCACTCGAACGTAGTGGTGACAATAGACTTTTGCGGTACTACGGTGATTTTTCAAGGGTCCTACGGAAGCATCATTTTAAAATGTCATATCCGCTGGTGCCCCCGGGTGATTACTTCGGTACTGACGATATAGCACGGCGTAGCTCGCGGTAATATAGTCCCCCGTCGAGAAGCCGAAATCGGCGGCGGTTCGGTCGATCCAGCCGGCCTCGCCTTCGAGTTCCAGGAATATCCCCATGGGCGTTTCGTCGATGGTGATCTCGCCGGGTTCGCCGGTGCGGGCGAAAGTGGTCCGGTATTTTTCATAGCGAAAGGTCGGAAGATAGCCCAGCCGCTCCAGCACCCGGGTGAAGCGGTCCGCATCGGAGACGTCGAACTCGATTTCCTCGCGCGATTTGTGCGGCCCGCCGAGGGATGGTCCTTTGTAGGTCACCAGCGCGGTTTTCTCGACGCGGCGCAGGCGAAAAAGCCGGTCGGAGTTTCTGAGCTCGCCCGATTCGCGATCGAATAGCGTGTTCGATTCGAACACGCGGGGCTTGCTCACGCGATATCCGCGGCTTTCGATCAGCTCGCCAGCCGCATCCGCTCCGCGCGGGTATGAAATTTTAATTTCGATTTCCAGATCCGCGGTCGTGCTCACCAAGGCTCCTACATTTCAGTATCGTCGAGAATTCGGCGACGGCCTCCGCGGCTGGAGTCTTTTGCCCGTCCAACCGCGACCGCGGGAAGCGGCCAAAGCTGATTTCTTCCACCGCTCTTTGAGCGTCCGCTTCCGCGAGCCGGAATTCCGGAAACGGACACCCGCCGACGGCGCACGTCCTTTACTTGCAAAAACTTCGGGGAGGCGGGAGACTTGCAAAAGAAGACCCAAAAGGAGTACCGGCATGGCCGAAACTGTCCTTTCGCTGCTGCGCGATATGCGCTGCGCCGCCCGTTCCCTGGCCCGGTCCAAGGGGCTCGCCGCGACTGTGATTCTGACCCTGGCGCTCGGAATCGGCGCCAACGCCGCGATGTTCAGCTTGCTCCGAGGCGTGCTGTTGCGCCCGCTGGTGAACCGTGACGAAAGCCGGCTGATCTACATCCGCCAGAGCGATAACGGCGAAAACGAGACGTTCTCGATCCCTGAAATCGACGATCTGCGCTCGCGCGTCAAAACGCTGACCGATTTCGGCGATTTTTCGGTCATAGGGTTCACCATGATCGGTCTGGGCGAGCCGCGGACGGTGCAGGCCGGGGTGGTGGGAGGGTCGTATTTCCAGACCATGGGCCTCCGGCCGGTGCTCGGACGCCTGCTCGATGCCAACGACGACGGCCCCAAAGCCGCCGGCGCCGTCGTGCTGACGTATCGATTCTGGTCGGCGGCTTTGAACAGCGATCCGTCGGTCATCGGAAAGACCGTGCGCCTGGATTCGTTCATCGATTCGCGCGCGGCGACCGTGGTGGGCGTTCTGGAGCCGTGCGTGCCCTACCCCCAGGACACCGAAATCATCGCGAATGTCGTCACCAGCGCGCATCATCTTTCCGCGACGATGGTCACCGGGCGCCTCCACCGCATGACGGAGCTGTTCGCGCGCCTGGCGCCGGGCGTTGATCTGCCCGCCGCGCGCGCCGAGCTCGCCACGGTTTACGCGGGCATAAAACGCGAGCATCCCGACGACTACGCCCGCGCCGATTACGAGATCAGCGCCACGCGCCTGCGCGATGAACTCACCAGCGGCGTGCGGACCATCCTGCTGGTGCTGATGGGCGCGTCGATTCTGGTCTTCGTGATCGTGTGCGCCAACGTCGCCAACCTGATCCTGGCGCGCACCGTGCGGCGGCACAACGAGCTGAGCATCCGCGCCGCCATGGGAGCCAGCAGCTTTGAGCTGCGCCGCATTCTTCTCGCCGAAAGCCTGCTGCTGTGCGTCGCGGGCGCGGGCATCGCGGTTTTGATCGCGCAGCCCATGGTGACCCTGCTCGCGCGCTACGCCTCCCGGTTTTCCGTGCGCGCGCTCGATCTGACCGTCGATTCGAGCATCTTGTGGGTGGGCGCCGCGCTGGCCGTAATCGCCGCTTTGCTGCTGGCTTTCGTTCCGCGGCTGCCGGCTTCGGGAACCGCCGGGGGCCTGGGGCTGGGCAGCTGGAGCCCGCGCATCGCCGGCAGCGCGAATCGCAGGTTGAAAATCTTCGCCGTCATCCAGATCGCCGCGTCTTTCGTGCTCGTCGCCGCCGCGGGCGCGACGGTGAACACCCTGCTCTCGATGCAATACGCCCGCACCGGTTTCGAAACCCGCCACGTCCTCGCCGTGGATGTTCCGGTGATGCACGACGGCAAGACGCTCGGCCAGATCGTCGAGTATTACCGCGAAGCGGCGCGCCAAATTCGCGCACTGCCGGGCGTGGCCAACGTCTCGGTGACCAATATGGTTCCTTGGCACGACCCGAACAATTTCGTGGGCATCCAATTCGGTGTTGACGGCCACGTTCCCAAGGATGGCGAGAGCTATCCGATCGCCGGCGTCGAAGTGATTTCGCCCGGCTACTTCGCGACGCTTGGGCTGCCCATCATCGAAGGCCGGGATTTTGAGGAATCCGACCGCAGCACCAGCGAACCGGTGGTCATTATCAGTCAGAGCCTGGCACAGCGGCTGTTCCCCAACGGCGATGCCTTGAATCATCATCTCGCCATGACCGACAAGAGGCTCGCCTTCTTCCCCGAACAGGGAGTCGCTCAGGTGCGCCTCTCGCGGCGCATCATCGGCATCGTGCCGGATATCGACGATACGCACGTGGTTCCCCGGCCGGCCATCGTGATGTACCATCCTTTCGACCAGGAGCAGCTGCTGGGCGGCGGGCGCCTGCTGGTTGAGACGCGCACGGATCCGTATGCGCTGGTGCAGCCGATCACGCGCATCATGCACAAGCTTTCGGCCAATCAGCCGGTGGAACACGCCAGGACTCTCGAAGATATCCGCGCGGAGGTGCTCTCGCCGGAGCGGCTGAACGCCGTCGTTTCCACCGTTTTCGCCTTCGGCGCGCTGCTGATCGCGGTGGTGGGCGTCGCGGGCGTGCTGGCGTTTTCGGTGAGCGGGCGCACGCGCGAGTTCGGCATCCGGCTCGCCGTCGGGTCGCAGCCGCGGAACCTGCTGCTGCGCGTGATCGCGGAAGGAATCGCGATGGCCGGCGCGGGACTGGCGATCGGGGTCGGGTGCGGATTCTGGTTGGCGCAACTGGCTGACAAATTCGTGGGCGAGCTGAAAATGCCGGGCGTGCTTCCGGTGGCGGGATCCGCGCTCGTGCTGCTCGTCGCGGCCGTGACCGCTTCGGCCATACCGGCGGCGCGAGCCGCCCGGGTGGATGTGATGCAGGCGCTGCGCGCCGAGTGAGCCGCTCCGACCGGTGCTTCCTTGACCCGGTGATTCGCAGAAGAAATTAATTACCGGGCTGTGCGCAGCGCCCCATCAACCGTTCGGTTAGCCGCCGTGAACCGGATCGTTCACGAAACCTCCGTTCGGCGAGCCGTCGCTCTCGCTTTTTCAACAGCTTGCATTCAAGCGCAGCGCGGCTCGCCACGTGCATCCCTGAACGCCGTTCCGAGAAGCTCAACCAAAAAGGAGACGTTATGAAGATCCATTCCATTCACTCACTGATTTTGAGCGCCGCGGCGCTCACGTTTGGTTCAACCGCATTTGCGCAGGAAAAATTGGTCGCCCATGTTCCCTTCGGGTTCATAATGAGCGGCAGCGAAATGCCCGCCGGGGACTACACCATTCAAAATCCGGCCGCAAAGACCGGCGGCTACGTCCTGCTGCTCACCAACACGGCGGAGACCAAGGTGCGCCGCATGCAAATGGGCGTCGCCGACGAATATGGAAATCCGGGCGCCGCTCGCCTGATCTTCGATTGCCGCAATACCGGCTGCACGCTGGCCGAAGCCTGGGACGACCAGGGGAGAGGAATCATCTTCCGTGCTCCCAAGTCCAAAGGAGCCGAAAAAGAGCGCCTCGCCGTGGTGCCTGTGAAACATACCAGCGAGTAACCGGCGGACCGGCGCTTGAATCGGAGGTGCATATCGCGCGCCGCGGGGAACTCGCCAGGGTCCGCCGCGGCGCGCGGGCTTCTAAGCCAGCCGCTTTCTGAGTTTGATAAGCTGGGATTTCCCTTTATGATTCCAGCAACACAACTGCGCCCCGGCATGGTGATCAAGTTCAACAACGAGCTCTACTCCGTCTTCAAAATGGAGCACCGCACCCCCGGCAACCTGCGCGGCTTCGTGCAGGCCAAGATGCGCAACTTCAAAACCGGGACGATGATCGAGCACCGCTTCAGCTCGGAAGACCGCGTCGAGCGCGCTTCGCTCGACGAGCACGAGATGGAATATCTGTACGACGACGGCGAATATTTTTATTTCATGAACACCGAGACCTTCGAGCAGATGCATCTGATGAAGGACCTGCTCGGCGACGCGGTGAATTATCTGATCCCGCAGTTGCACGTGAATGTCGAGTTTTACGAAGGCAAGCCCATCAGCGTGGAGCTGCCGCCGTCGGTGGATATGACGGTGGTCGAAACCGAGCCGGGACTCAAGGGCGCGACAGTTTCCAATGTGACCAAGCCGGCCAAGCTCGAAACAGGCTTGGTGGTGCAGGTGCCGCCGTTCATCAACGAAGGCGAAAAGATCCGCGTCTCGACGTCGGAAGCGACGTATTTGGAACGAGCGTAATTTTCGACAAACCCTTCCCTGCCGCACCATCTGCGGAAGAAAGGGACTGTCCCCTGGCGCCGATCAACCCGCAACCGTCAACACCGCCGGCGAACCGTCCCCTTTTTCCGCCCGTCCAGAATGCGGACACGTATCGCTGCCCCCTTCTGGACCTCAAGGGCCGAACCCCCTCCCACCGGCGCGTCAAGTATATTGACGCCATAGGGAGCGGTTTCAATAATTACGCATCTTCCCACCGGCTGGTCTGCAAATTGATCAGGTTGAAGTTCTCGCCCAGGTACACGCGCCGCACTTCCGGATCGTTGCCCAGCGCTTCCGGCGTTCCCGTGCGGAAAATGCGCCCGTTATTGATGATGTAGGCGCGATCCGTCACCGCCAGCGTTTCGCGAACATTGTGATCCGTCACCAGAATTCCGATTCCGGCGCGCTTCAAATCGAAAATGATCTTTTGCAGCTCCAGAACCTGAATCGGATCGATGCCCGAAAACGGCTCGTCGAGCAGAAGAAAGCTCGGTTCGATCACCAGCGAGCGCGCGATCTCCACGCGCCGGCGCTCGCCGCCCGAAAGCACGTAGCCTTTGCTGTGGCGCACCGGATCCAGGCCCATCTGCTCGATCAGGCGATCGCGCCGCTCCCTGCGCTCCCGGCGATTGAGCGGGAGCGTTTGCAGAATCGCCATCAGATTATCTTCCACCGAGAGTTTCCGGAACACCGAAGCTTCCTGCGGCAGGTAGCTGATACCCCGGCGCGCGCGCTTGTACATCGGAAGCTGCGTCAGATCCTGCTCGTCGAGCAGCACGCGCCCCGAATCCGGCGTAATCAGCCCGACAATCATGTAAAACGAGGTGGTTTTCCCCGCGCCGTTCGGGCCCAGCAGACCCACCACCTCGCCCTGCTTCACGCGAACCGAAACATTATCGACAACTTTTCGTCCGCGGTACGCCTTGGTCAGCTCGATGGTCTGGAGGGTATGCACGTCACTTCACGCTAATTCTTGGGCGGCTTCTTGTGGATGACGCTCTTGACGGGAGTCGCTTCCGCTCCGTCAACCAGAAGCCTATCATCGTTGGAATACCAGGTCAATTGCGTGGGCGCGTGCGTCTGTCCCTTCAAGGTGTCCATCAGCAGCGGCTGTCCGCCGGTCAGAACCACTTTTCCCTCGTCCGCGTAATATTCGGCATGCTCGGAGGTGCTGGTGCGCGTCCGCCTCTGCTTCGGGGACGTGCTGACCACTTTCACGGCTCCATCCGCGTAGGCTTTATCGAGCGACGAATCTTCGTCGGCATCTTTTAAAAATCCGCGAATCGATTTCGCCGTGATCGTCATGTCCGGACGCACCATGGTGACGCCGCCGGTGTACTCGACGACGCGCGTGTCTTCCGTGTAAACCATGTCGGGCGCGGTGACGATGGTGAAAACCGGCGGCGATGGCGGCTGCGGAGCGCCGTCGCCGTCGTCATCCTTCTTCTTGTCTTTATCGACCAGCTGGCACTTCACTTTGCCGTGCGCTTCCATGACGCCCTCGTCGCGATCGATGAACAGATGATCGGCCTCCACGCGATTGCCGCCCTGCCACGCGACCGCGTTGCCGTCGTAACGGATGGTCTGGTTATTATCGGTCGAGGTCATGTGCTGCGCGCGAGCCTGCAAAACTTCATCGGTGGAAAGAATCGCCGAAGAGTTCCCGTTCTCGTCCGGTTGATGCGTGGAAGCGACGTGGCCGTCCGCGCTGAAATCGCCGGTTTTCTGATTCATGATGATCTTGTCCGCGGCCGCCGAGCCGGTCGAATCCCAGATTCGCGCCGCGCCGGTGAGCGTCATCATGTTCTGATCCTGCTCCAGCACCGCCGTGGCGGCCTTCCCGTGGCGGTCGCCTTCGGAGTATTGAAAATCGGTTTTCTGCTCCAGATGCGCGAGCTCGCTCGTCTTGGGATCGAAAGTGGCAAACAGATCCTTGCTGTGGGTGAACGCCGGATCCGGCTTGGGCTTTCCCGGTTCCGCGGGCTTGTCCGTGCGCGTCGACACATTCACCGATTTGAGCGATTGAATGCGATTGTCGTCGCCGTAAACGATCCAGAATTTATCGCCTTTGAGCCAGCGCTGGGGACGTCCTGCGCGATTGGGCAGAAAATCGATGGTTCCGGCGCCCGCGGTTTCGACCCCGGCGATATCGCGACCCTCGTTCTTCATATCGAGCGTCATCGTGTCGCTGCGCAGAATCTTGGTTTCCGAAACATCGCCGTCGGGTTTCGGCGCCGGAACCGCTTCGGCCACCGTATTGCCCCGCGCGACCACTTTGGTCAGCACGCTGTCTTTTCCCGAGGTGTCGAAATTCAGATCCAGATGACCCGCGGTGACCGTGGTTCGCATCGTCTGGCCAAAGGAAACCAGCTTTCCATGCTGATCGCCGGCCAGGGTGTCCACTTTCATGCCCTCCACGAAGTGCAGATCCAGCCGGTCCGCCCCGAATTCCGTTTTTCGGTCGCCGTCATCGCGGACTCCGTGGCCCGCGATGATCATTGCCGAGCGAACTTCCTGATCTTCGAGCAGCACCACCGTCATCTGTCCGTCCATGGTGAGCGTACCGCGGGTCATCTTCGACCACGGAACCAGGATCACCTTCGATTCCTTTTCGCGATAGAAGGCTTCCCCCGCCTGGAAGTGCATTGGGTCGGAATCGGGCGTTTTTCCGCGCCAGTCGAGCGAAACCTGGGTGCGCAGATGCAATTCCTGCGACTGCGGATCGTAATCGGCGCCCATGCCGGTTCCTCCACCTTGATCGAATTCGAAGGAAACCAGCCGGTCCGTGTGCGCTTTCCCGGTATCGGTATCGAACACCACGCCGGAAGTGTGCACGCGCAGATTGCGCCCGTGCGGGACCCCGTCGACGGGGATGTTCATCTGGATGTCCACTTGGCCGTCGGAGTAAAGCGTCTTCTTGTTGCCGTCATACTGCGCCTTGGCGCTCTTGACCAGGTCGTATTCGTCGCCGGCTTTGTTGTACAGCTCCATCTCCACGCCTTCGAGCTCGGTGACCGGCGGATCTTTCAATTCGCGGGCTTCCTTGGCGCGCAGCTTCCATTTGGGTTTCCCGGTTGCCTCGTTGAATGTGGAAGCGTGCCAGGTCTGCGACGCGGCGTCGAAGCGCGGATCGAGCGGAGCGGGCGCCGCGGCGACGTTCGCTTCAAAGCTGGCTTTATCTTTTATGTAAAGCGCGCTCACCCAGCCGATGATTCCAAGAAAGGCGGCCAGAAAAAGCCACCGCGCGCGACGCATAGAGGTTTCTCTTCAAAGGATATCAGGGTGATCCCATGTCTGTGCGGACTTTAAGCCGCTCCCGCGGTCGCGGCTCGGGGCCCGCATTCAGCCGGATGCGAGCCGCGACCAAAGGGAGCGGTTTTAAAAATTGCTTTCACCCGCTAAAACGCTTACTGTTTCCCTTTCCGGTCCTTTTCGAGGCGCCTCGCGATCCTGTCGGCGGTGCGGTTCAATTCGTCGGGCATCGAGTTCTTGGGACGCTCATAGGTGCTCCACACCACATCGCGGGTCTTGCGATCGACCAGAAAGATCGCGCCGTGCCCGCGCGTCACCGGCTGCATCGCGGTCTGCTGATTTTCATCCTTCTTTTTATCGCCGTAAAGATCGTTCACGGCCTCCTCGAAGGATTTCCCGATCTTATCGGTAAGGATGGCATCGGCTTTCTGAGGATCGGTGACTACCTGCATGACCGCGTCCGAGGTGAGCCGCATCGCCAGGTACTGATCGAGCCCGTTGGACATCGGCAGCAGGTAAACCGTTTTGAACGAGCCCAGATCCGCGCCCGAGAGCGCCACCAATCCCGCGGCGGCCATGAGGAACAGCTTCATGCATTCATGATAAGCGATCAACAGTGTCGCGCCACGCGACGCTCGAAAAGCCCTGCCCGTAAGGGCGGGGGTCGATTTTCATGCCGTCGACTGAGCGGAGGGCTCAACGCTGATTTTTTGGGCGATGTGCCGCTGATATTCTGGTGGATCGGCGAGAGAATGTACAAACAGCAGCGGATCACGGTGATCATCCCGTGTTTGAACGAGGAGCAGGGAATCGAATCGGTGCTGCGGCGCATGCCGGAATTCGTGGACGAGGTGATCGTGGTGGACAACGGGTCCACCGACCAGACCTCGCAGGTGGCGCGCGGGTTCGGGGCCAAGGTGATTCGGGAAGACGTGCGCGGCTACGGGCGCAGCTACAAAACCGGGTTCAAGCAGGCGCAAGGCGATCTCATCATCACGCTCGACGGCGATCACAGCTATCCGCCGGACGCCATCTCGTATCTGCTGGAGGCTTTCTTGCATCTGCAGGTCGATTTTCTGAACGCCAGCCGGTTCCCCGTGCGCGATCGCGCGGCGATGAGCTTCAAACATCACTTCGGGAATCTGATTTTGTCCCTGGCGATGTCGATTTTGTATTTTCGCTGGGTGCGCGATTCGCAATCGGGCATGTGGGTGTTTCGCAGATCGATTCTTGAAAACATGAAGCTGATCTCTAATGGCATGGCGTTTTCCGAGGAGATCAAGATCGAGGCGCTCAAGGACCGGCGCGTCCGCTTTGCGGAAATCTCCATCCTGTACACCTCGCGGATGGGCGAAATCAAATTGAATCCGTGGCGCGACGGATTCTATAACCTGTGGTTCCTGATCAAGAAGCGGTTTTCGTGACGACCACGGCGGCGGTGATCCCGCACTGGAATCGCGCGGAGCTCTTGCATGATCTGCTCCAAAGTCTGAGCCGCCAGACGCTGCGGTTCTGCGAAATTATTGTGGTCGATAACGGTTCGACGGACGGTTCGGTGAACCACGCGCGGAGCCAAGGCGCGCGGGTGATCGAGATGGGAAAAAATGCCGGCTTCGCGGCGGCCGTGAACCGCGGAATCCACGCGGCGAAAACGGATTGGGTCGCGATTTTGAATAATGACGTAACGGTGGCGCCGGATTGGCTGGCCACGCTCATCCAATCCGCCGGCCAATCGGGTGCGTGGTTTGCGTCCGGAAAGACTCTCCAGACCACCGATCCTTCCATCATCGACGGCACTTTCGATGAAATTTCGCGCGGAGGCTGCGCCTGGAGATGCGGAGCGGGGAAACCCGATGCCGCGTTATGGAACCAGCCTCGTCCGGTGCGCATGGTCCCCATGACCGCGGCGATTTTCCGGCGCGATCTTTTCGACCAAATCGGACCTCTCGATGAGCGCTTCGGGTCGTATCTGGAGGATGTCGACTTCGGGCTGCGCTGCGCGCTGGCCGATCGCCGGGGGTGGTATGAGCCGGCTGCCGTCGCCTGGCATCGGGGCAGCGCCACTCTGGGGGCGTGGAATTCGGACACGGTGCGTCTGATCGCGCAGAACCAGATTCTATTAACAGCTAAGCACTTCCGCGGCGAACCACGCTGGCCGATTGTGGCCGGACAGTTGCTATGGGGAGTCCTGGCGCTTCGTCACGGTAGGGGTGTCTCCTACATCCGTGGCAAGCTCTCCGGGTTGCGGTTTACCCGGCAATTAAGCGGGGATCATCAGAGTGCAGCTAGAAATCGGCTCCGCGAGGTCGTCCAAGCGAGCGAACAGGAGATCCGCAGGCTCGGCCGGGAGTCCGGAATGGACTGGTACTGGAGGGCCTACTTCTGGCTGCTGCGGCAGTAATTGTTACACACAATTCGGCACAGGTGATCAGAAACTGCCTGGAGGCGCTCAATAAAATGGCGCCGGAAATGGCCGCGATCGTGGTTGATAACGCCTCGTGCGACGGGACGGCCGCGCGGGCAGCGGGCGCTCAAGTCATTTGTAACTCAGAAAATTCCGGGTTTGCGGCAGCCGTCAATCAGGGCATTCGATCGACCGGTGCGGAATTCCTCCTCTTGCTGAATCCCGACGTGAATTTGCTGACGCCGGTTGACAGGCTGGTGGACGCCGCCAGCCGCAGTGGGCTCGCGGCCGGGAAGCTGGTCGATTCCCAGGGCCGTCCCCAGGCCGGGTTCAGCATCCGTAGGTTTCCCAGCGCTTTATCGCTAAGTTTCGAGATGCTCGGCTTGAACCGGCTTTTTCCCTGGAATCCGGTGAACCGCCGGTATCGATATCTGGACCGTTCGCTCGACCAGGCGGGTCCGGTGGAGCAGCCGGCGGGCGCGTTTTTGATGATCCGGCGCGACGTTTGGGAAAAAATCGGCGGCTTTGACGAAAAATTCCGGCCTATCTGGTTTGAAGACGTGGACTTCTGCCGGCGCGCGCAAAATGCGGGTTTTGCGGCGGAATATGTGCCGGAAGTGGTGGCGGGCCACGCCGGGGCGCATTCGATTTCGCAGCTCGACGCGGGATGCCGCGCATGGTATTGGTGTGTTAGCCTTCTAAGGTATGCAGCCAAGCACTTCCCGGGTTTCGGGTACCGGGGAGTTTGCGCAGTGATGCTGCTCAGTTCCGTTCCGCGGATGGTCGCGGGGTGCCTTCGGGAACGGTCTCTTTCACCCGTAGTTGTACACTGCAAGATCGCGAAGTTTGCGGGGCTGCGTCTGCTCGTCCAGGCGCGGAACGAGTGAAGTACGGCTTCATAACTGATCGCAAATGGCTTCAAACGACTTAATCTCCGTCACGATCGTGACGTACAACAGCGGGCGGTTCATCAAGCGTTGCCTTGAGTCGGTTTTAGATCAAAAGTACCCGAACCTGGAAGTGATCGTCATCGACAATGCGTCGACCGACGGCACTGTAGACATCCTGGAACAGTTCGAGGACCGTTGCCAGATCCATTACAACGATGAAAACATCGGCTTCGCGGCGGCGCAGAACCAGGCGATCGGGCTATCCAACGGCGAATGGGTGCTGACTCTCAATCCCGACGTTCTGCTGCTCAAAAACTTCATTTCGGCGCTGGTGGAAGCCGGGCAGGCCGACCCGAAAGCCGGGACGGTGTGCGGAAAACTGCTGTCGATCCGCGCCAGTTTCGATCTGCACGACAAGCAACTGGTGGATTCCACCGGGATTTATTTCACACCCATGCTGCGGCATCTCGATCGCGGCAGCCAGGAGATCGACAACGGGCACTATTTGAATTTTGAGTACGTTTTCGGCGCGACGGCCGCGGCGGCTTTGTACCGGCGCCAGATGATCGAGGACATTTCGATTCTGGGTGAGTTTTTCGATCCCGATTTCTTCGTGTATCGGGAAGATGCGGACGTCGCCTGGCGCGCCCAGTTGATGGGATGGCGCTGCATTTACACTCCGCTCGCGCGCGGATACCATGTGCGCAACGTTCTGCCCGGCAACCGGCGCGCGCTTCCGCCGGAGATCAACATGCACTCGGTGAAGAACCGCTTTCTGATGCGGATCAAAAACATGACGCCGGATCTTTACCGCCGCAACTGGTTCTCGATCACCGTGCGCGATGTGGTGGTGATCGGCGCATGTCTCATCCGCGAACATACTTCCCTCAAAGCGTTTACCTACCTGGCGCGCAACTGGCGGCGCGTGGTGGAAAAGCGCGCCGAGATTATGAAGCGGCGCAGGGCGAAGGACGATTATCTGGCCAGTTGGTTTTCCTATACCCCCGTGAGCCGGCCGGCGCCGAAACCTTCGGCACGCTTGCTGGCGCGGGCGCGAGCCGCACGCGGATAGAATAAAGGGTGCATTTCGCGATCGTGGGGACGCGCGGCATCCCCGCCCGCTACGGCGGCTTTGAGACTTTCGCCGAAGAGCTCTCCACTCGATTGGCCGCGCGCGGGCACACCGTAACCGTGTATTGCCGGGAGCGGCATTCCGAACCGGCCTATCGCGGCGTGCGGCTGGTTTACCTGCCGACCATCCGGCACAAATATTTCGACACCATCGCGCATACGTTTTTTTCCACTCTGCACGTCGCCACGCGGCGATACGACGCGCTGGTGTACTGCAATGCCGCGAATGCGATTTTCACCGGCATTCCGAGGATTCTTGCCATGCCAGTGGCGTTGAACGTCGACGGACTGGAACGCCATCGAAAAAAGTGGAATCGGGCGGCGAAGGCCTGGTATCGAATCTCGGAGTGGCTCGCAACGTGGATGCCGAATCGAGTGGTGACGGACGCAAGGGAGATCGAAAATTACTATCGCGAGCGATACGGAAAACAATCCGCCATGATTCCCTACGGCGCCGAGACCGGTGCGGTGGGATCCGCCGAAATTCTCACGCAGCTCAGCCTGGAGCGCCGTAATTATTTTCTTTACGTCAGCCGGATGGAGCCGGAGAACAACGCGCTGCTGGTGCGCGAAGCCTTCGAGCGCGTTTCGACGCCGCTGAAGCTCGCGCTGGTCGGCGACGCGCCCTATGCGGCGGATTACATTCGGCGCGTCCGGGATACGCGCGACGCCAGGATTATCCTTCCTGGCGCGATTTATGGGCAGGGTTATCGCGAGCTTCAGTCGCACTCGTTCGCTTACATCCACGCGACCGAGGTCGGCGGAACGCATCCGGCGCTCATTGAAGCGATGGGGCGCGGCGCGGTGGTGCTGTATCTGGACACACCCGAAAATGCGGAGGTCGCCGGCGGGGCCGGAATTGCGTTCACGCATGCCAATCTCACGCAAGTGATCGAGTCGGTTTTATCGATGAGCGAGGCAGAACGTGAATCCTGGCGCGCCAAGGCCAGGGAGCGGGTCCGCTCGCGCTACAGTTGGGAGCGGGTGACCGACGCGTACGAAAAACTGCTGACGGAGCTCGCGCGCCGTGCGTAGGAGGCGCCGCTATCGCGCGGTTTTCGGGGACTTCGCCGCCGTAATTCTTTTGAGGACGCATGCGTAGCTGGGTGGAAGTTTCGCGCTCGCGCATCGTCGGGAATTTTCGCGCCGTTCGCGAGCTGGTGGGCGATGCCGCCCAGATCATGGCCGTGGTGAAGGCCGACGCCTATCGCCGCGGCGCCATCGAAATTTCGCGGTTGCTTGAGGCGGAAGGCGCGGCGTGGTTCGGCGTCTCGAACGTGGAAGAAGGTTGCGTGCTGCGCCAGGCGGGAATCCGGGCGCGCATTCTCGTCATGGCCGATTTTCTTCCGGAAGAACGCGACGCGCTGGAGCGATAC
>JASHWA010000268.1 GCA_030044325.1 Bryobacteraceae bacterium | reverse complement strand
GCTGTTGCATACGCCCAAAATCATCTTTCTCGACGAACCCACGCTCGGTCTCGATCCGCAGACGCGCAACCAGCTCTGGACGCACGTCAAGACGCTCAACCAGAACGAAGGCGTGACCGTTTTTCTGACCACGCATTATATGGAAGAGGCCGATCGAGTGGCGCAGCGCATCGCCATCATCGATCACGGACGCATCGTCGCGCAGGGAACGCCGCAGGACCTGAAAAAGCAAAACGAGGCGGAAACGCTGGAGGAAGCGTTTCTGAAACTCACCGGCTCCTCGATTCGCGACGAGGACGCCAGCGCCGCCGAT
Organism: Bryobacteraceae bacterium; assembly: GCA_030044325.1. Lineage (GTDB taxonomy): Bacteria > Acidobacteriota > Terriglobia > Bryobacterales > Bryobacteraceae > Palsa-187. Next base: position 4,198 of record JASHWA010000268.1, on the reverse strand, counting down.
CGCATGCGCAACATGGCCAGAATCTGGCAGGGGAACCGGCGATGACCGCGATTTACATTCTGTGGCTCCGGCAGTTGAAGCGCTACGTGCGGGCGCGATCCCGGATCGTGGCTTCGCTCGGCCAGCCGATTCTGTTTCTGGTCGCGCTCGGGTTCGGATTCGGCCCGATTTTCCAGCGCGCGGGCATGGGCAATTACATTCAGTTCCTCACGCCCGGCGTCATCGGCATGACGGTCCTGTTCACCAGCATTTTCTCCGGCGTCGAGCTGATCTGGGACCGGCAGTTCGGATTCCTCAAAGAAACGCTGGTCGCCCCCGTCCCCCGAATTCTCATCATGATCGGCCGCACCCTCGGCGGCGCCACCGTCGCCGTCATCCAGGGCCTGATCGTTCTGGCGATCTGCATGGCCGCCGGATTCCGTACCGGAAACATCGGCGCATTGCCCGCCGCGCTGGGATTCATGGCGCTGATCGCGATCCTGTTCACCGCGCTCGGAACCGCGGTCGCGTCCATGCTCGACGATTTTCAGGGATTCCAGCTGGTCATGAATTTTCTGGTGATGCCGATTTTCTTTCTCTCCGGCGCATTGTTTCCGCTGACGGGACTGTCCAGAGCGCTGACCGTCGTCGCCAATATCGACCCGCTTTCTTACGGCGTCGACGGCCTGCGCGCCGCGTTGATCGGCTTGTCGCATTTCAGCTCGGCGATGGACGTAGGCGTGCTCGGCGTACTGTGCGCCATCCTCCTGATCGTCGGCGGATACCTGTTCTCGCGCATCCAGCTTTAATATAATTCCGTCATGTCGACCACACGCTCGCGGCGCGAATTTCTGGCGGCCGCCGGTTCCGCGATGCTGGTTCGCGGCGCCGATTCCCGCTCCCCACGCAAGCTCGAGGGCATTTTTCCCATTATGCAGACGCCGTTTGCCGAATCCGGCGCGCTCGACCTCGAAACGCTCAAGCGCGAGGCCGAATTTCTGCAGCGCATCGGAGCCCAGGGAATGACATGGCCGCAGATGGCGAGCGAATGGCCCACGCTGAGCGTCGAAGAGCGGCTTTTGGGCGCCGAAACAATCGTGCGTGCGGTTGGCGGAGCGGATGCGCGCACGCGGCCGGCCGTCGTCATCGGAGTCCAGGCCAACGATATGGAAACGGCGGTCAAATTTGCCCGCCACGCCGATAAACTCGGGGCCGACGCGATCATCGCCATCCCGCTTGACCGCGGAAGGGACGAAGCGCTGCAGATGAAATATTACAGCGCCATCGGCGCGGCGTCGGCGGCTCCGCTGATCGTCCAAACGGTGGGGGACATGAGCGTCGATCTGGTCATCCGCATGGCGGAAAAAATCCCCACGCTGCGCTACGCCAAAGACGAAGCCGGCGTGACCCTGCCGCGCCTGGACGAATATCGCCGCCGCGGCCAGATCCTCACCGGAGTTTTCACCGGCAAACACGGCCCGACGTTTTTGGACGATCTCGCGCGCGGCGCCGTCGGGAACATGCCCGCGGCCGGATTCGCCGACCTGTACGTTGCGGCCTGGCAGGCCTGGAAATCGGGCCATGAAGACCAGGCCATGGACATCTTCAGCAAGACGCTGCTGTTGATCATGGACGCGCAGGCCTATGGCGTGGAGGGGCAGAAATACATCCTGCAACTCCGCGGCGTTTTTTCGAACACCAAGTGCCGCGGCCAGCAGGCGCCGGCGGCGGTTTTCGACGAGGAAGCCCGCCAGGCCATCCGTCGCACCGTCGCTTACGCCCGGCGGTGGTTCAAAGCGTAGCCCGGCTGCCCGGCTCGGTGTAGAATCACATGTAATGAAAACGCTCCTGTGGGCACTCACCCTCGCCGCGCTTGCCGCCAACGCCCAGGACGGCGCCACACAAGCCGACTGGCCGTTTTACGGCGGCACGCACTTCGCCTGGCGCTACAGCGCGCTCGATCAGATCAACACGGCGAACGTCAAAAAGCTCGCGCCCGCCTGGGCGTTTCAGACCGGCGATTACGAAGGCGGATTGCAATCGACGCCCATCGTCATCGAGGGCGTGCTGTATCTTTCCACCACCCACAGCCAGGTTTTCGCGCTCGCTGCGTCGACCGGCAAGCTGCTGTGGCAGTACAAATATCCGATGCCGCGCTCGCCGGGCGGAAATATTCAGAATCGCGGCCTCGCCGTCGGCGCGGGAAAGGTTTTCGTCGGAACCTACGACGATTACGTCGTCGCGATCGATCAGAAAACCGGCGCCGAATCCTGGAAAACCGCGATGAGCGACGCGCGCCAGTGCGGATGCAGCATCACCGGCGCGCCGCTGTTCGTCAAGGACAAAGTGATCGTCGGCGTCGCCGGCGGCGACGGCGCGTTTCGCGGATTTCTGACCGCGCTCGATGCCAAAACCGGCCGCGTCGCCTGGCGCTTCTACACCATTCCCGCCGCGGGCGAAAAAGGCGTCGAAACCTGGAAAGGCGATAGCTGGAAATACGGCGGCGGCGCCACGTGGATGACCGGCTCCTTCGATCCGCAGTTGAATCTCGTCTATTGGGGCACCGGCAACGCCGCCTCGGATTTGTATTCGGGCGATCGATATTCGGGCCAGGGCGAAGGCGCCAATCTGTACACCAGCAGCGTGGTCGCGCTCGATGCCGATACCGGCACATTGAAATGGTATTACCAGGAGATCCCCAAAGACGTCTGGGATTACGATTCAGCCTACGAATGCGTGCTGATCGATCGTGAAGTGCGCGGCGAAATGCGCAAGCTGCTGGTGCACATCAACAAGAGCGGCTACGCGTTCGTGCTCGATCGCACCAACGGCCAGTTCATCGGCGCCTACCCCATTGTCGACTACCATAACTGGACGACCGGCATCACCGAAGATGGAAAAATTCTGGGCCGCCTCGAACCGGTCGAAAACAAAACCACGCTGATTTGTCCCGGCCCCGACGGCGGAAAAAGCTGGAACCAGGTCGCCTATTCGCCCAAGACCGGATTTATGTACACGCCTTCGCTCGAGATTTGCAGCGAATCGATGGCGCGGGAGCAGCAACCCGTCGAGGGCCGCGGGTTCATCGGCGGAACCTGGAATCATCGCGCGCCGGCCGACGGCCCCGCCTACAGTCATTTGGACGCTTACGACGCCGTGAGCGGCAAGCGCGTGTGGTCCATGCGCTATCAATATGTGCTGCTCGCCTCGATTCTCTCCACCGCCGGCGACCTGGTGTTCACCGGCGATCCCGAAGGCAATTTCTTCGCGCTCGACGCGCGCACCGGCGCGAAGCTGTGGAATTTTCAGACCGGCGGCGGCCATCGCGGCTCGGCTGTGGCTTACGGCGTCAACGGACGCGAATATATCGCCACGCCCACCGGCTGGGGGTCGATCGCCGGCCGCGCCATGGTCTCCATCTGGCCGGAAGCCGCGATGTTCCGCCCGGGATCGACGCTGATGGTCTTCGCGCTGCCGGAGGATTTTCGATGAAGGCGGCGATTTTTCTGATTCCGGTCTTGGCGCTGGCGCAAAATCCGCAGGCGCGCGGGCTCGACGTCTTCAATAAAACCTGCGCGACCGGATATTGCCACGGCGTGAAGGGCGCTCCCGCCGGCGCGCCGCGCCTGGCCGCGCGCGGATTCGATGACGCGTATATCTCGCAAACCGTCCGCATGGGACTTCCAGGAACCGGGATGCCCGCGTTCGGCGCTTCGCTCGACCGCGCCGAGCTCACCGCGGTGATCGCCTACGTCGATGGTCTCAACGGCGTGACTCCGCCGCCGAATCCCTTCGCCATGCGTGGGGAAACCCGCCAGCTCGCGCCGGAAGCGCAGCGCGGACGCCAGTTGTTCGCCGATCAGGTCCGCGGATTTGCCCGCTGTTCGACGTGCCACCAGGCCGACGGCATCGGGATCGCCGTCGCGCTGCCGTTTTCTTCGGTTCCGGAAAACGTCGCGGCGCTGCGCGCAATCGCCGCTCCGCAAATCGAAACGGCGACGGCCGGCGGCGACACCTTTCCCGTTCTGGCGCTGAACAAAACCGGGGCGGAGGTGAAGCTCTACGATCTCAAAACTCTTCCTCCGGTGCTGCGCACGTTTTCGAAAGGCACGGTCACCTTTGCGAGCGGAAGTACGTGGCGCCACGAGGCGATGCTCGCGCCGTATACCGACCCGGAGCTGGACTCCATCCTGGTATTTCTGCGCGCGGTGGTGAAGCC